>JAPOZO010000020.1 GCA_026706025.1 Candidatus Poribacteria bacterium | reverse complement strand
TCAGCCGATCCCCATTTCGGTAGACTCCGTCGAGCAATTCACCAAGCCTCTGATGTAATTCCGTTGTTGAAACTTCTTTCCTCATTGTTCTCTCCGATTAGTGTTGTTAGTGTACAAGGTAGGAAATATATTACAAAGTATATCATAGGTTCCACGAAAAATCAAAGGTTTTTGGGCTGTCTAATAGGGCTATTTATAGTAACATTTAAAATTAAAGAGAAACTTTTCTGTTGAAAATCAGTGAAACCCAATATTCTATCCTTTGAAAAGTACGTACATCGCGAAGAAAAAAATCGTCAATCTTGCAGAAAAGTGATATAATAAACATTACACGATAACCGTGCTTTGTATGAAACATACTCCTATTTTTTCTCGAACTCACGTCGGTGAACGTGAAAGAGGAAGACATCTTCATGAAACGGGAAATCTTTTTCTGGTTAATCCTGCCCATTGTTCTATCCGTAAGTTTAACCGATACTTTCGCCCAGTACCAACCGCATACACAATTGCGTTTACCAAAAGGTGCCAAAGCCCGATTTGGTAAGGGTTCAATACAAGCAATCGCGTATTCCCCAGATGGGACTCGTTTGGCAGCAGCAACCGACATTGGAATTTGGATTTATGATACACAGAGGGGGGAAGCACTAAATCTACTCGCTAGAGACACTGGATACATCGGTTCCATCTTTTCTGTAGCGTATTCACCTGATGGCAGAACAATTGCCAGTGGTGGATTCGGGCATTGGGAAGTAAATCTGTGGGATGCAACCACAGGGAGACACAAAGCAACACTCAAAGAACATACAGAGAGAGTCTTTTCCGTAATGTATTCTCCGGATGGTAGGACTATTGTCAGTGTAAGTAGGGATGAGACCGTCCGGCTGTGGGATGCCGCTACAGGGAAAAATAAAGCAACCCTCAGAGGACACACGGGTTATGTCTATGCCGTGGCGTATTCCGCGGATGGTACGACTATTGCGAGTGGGAGTGGGGACAAAACCGTTCGGCTGTGGGATGCCACTACAGGAAAACACAAAGCAACACTCAGAGGACATATAGAGGCTATTCACTCTGTAGTATATTCTCCGGATGGAAAAACAATCGCAAGTGGTAGTGATGACAAAACCGTACGGTTGTGGGATGCTGCCACAGGACAGGAGAAAGCAGCGTTCAAAGGACATGAGGGACGTGTTTCTTCCGTAGCGTATTCCCCGGATGGTAGAACCCTCGCAAGTGCTTGTTACGACAGCGTTGTACGGTTGTGGAATGTTGCTACAGAGCAGCAAAAAGCGACGCTCAGAGGACATACCGGATGGGTTCAGTCTTTAACCTATGCTCCGGACGGAGAAACCCTCGCAACAGGTTCAAACTGGGACGGGACGGTCTGTTTATGGGACACAACGACCGGACAACACACAGCAACATTCGCCGGACATACCAGTGCTTTTTATACTGTGGCGTACTCACCAGACGGTAAGACTCTCGCAACTGGGGATTATAGCCACACAGTGCGATTGTGGGATGCAACGACCGGAGAACACAAAGCAACACTTAGAGGACACACAGATAATGTCACATCTGTAGCATATTCTCCAGATGGAAAAACAATCGCAAGTGCAAGTGGGGATACAACCGTTCGGTTGTGGAATCCTACCATAGAACATCAGTTGGGAATGCTCAGAGGGCATACGGGATATATCAGTAGTATATGCTATTCCCCAGATGGTAGGACAATTGCAAGCGCGAGTGGAGATAAAACGGTTAGGATATGGGAGCCTGCGACAAGCACCGCATCCATATTCAATGGGCATACAGGTGCGGTCAATTCGGTAGTATATTCTCCAGATGGAAAAACAATCGCAAGTGCAAGTCGTGATAAGACAATACGTTTATGGGATATCAACTCTGGATGGGAAATAGGTACACGTATGGGTAGGAACAGTTCTCAGTCAATAGCGTATTCCCCGGATGGAAAAACAATCGCAAGTGGGGCTGGTTTTAAAGGGTTGCAGTTATTAGATGTTGCCACAGGAGTCGCCAGAACTACAACATCAAAATTCGAGCAAATAGCTACTATATCTTCTCTCGTATATTCTCCAGATGGAAAAACAATCGCAAGCGGAAGTGGGGAGGTAATACACTTGTGGGATAGCACGACAGGGGAACATAAATTTACACTTGAGGGACATACATCAGATGTCACATCCGTTGTGTATTCTCCAGATGGAAATACGATCGCCAGCGTGAGTTACGACGGGACAATTCTACTCTGGTATATTCCTTCCCCTACATCGGTATTGAGGTCGATCGTATTGAAGTCAACAGAGGTTATTATCTATTTATGGGCACTTTTGCCATTCCTCTGGTAACTTCACAGGACAGAAAGTTTAGTTCCATAGGGGAAACTACAGAAATAAATGATACAATTCAAGGGAGTTATATCTGAATGTACAACCTACATGGAAAAGTCGCTTTGGTAACAGGCGCGGGAGGCAAAAATGGCATCGGACGGGCAATTGCGACGCGCTTGGCGAAAGAGGGTGCTGATGTTGCTGTTAATGACATCACCGAGCATCCCTACGCTGCAGATCAGACAGAATGGCAGGGTTTACCTGATGTTGTTCACGAAATTGAAGCGATGGGACGACATGCCATCAGCGTTGTCGCGGACGTTGGGGACGCAGAACAGGTAAAAGAGATGGTTGACAAAACCGTTGCACACTTCGGTAAAATCGACATTCTCGTCAACAATGCCGGAACAATCGCTGGTAAGGATCGTGTGCCTGTCGTAGATCTGACTGAAGAAGATTGGGACAGAGTCCAGCGGGTCAATGTGAAAGGCGTATTCCTCTGTTCACAAGCGGTGGCACGCCATCTTATTGCGCAGGGAACCGGGGGTAAAATCATCAATATGTCTTCTGTTACTGGGAAACGCGGGTCAGCGCGCTTTGCCGCATACAGTGCCTCGAAATTCGCTGTGATCGGTTTCACACAATCGCTCGCCTGTGAACTTGCCCCTTATCGGGTCAACGTCAACGCCATTTGTCCTGGACTTGTAGACACAGAACGCGTTACACATCTGGCATCTGTGCTAATGCCGGATAATCTTTCCGCTGATGAGCAACTCTCGGAATACACACGCCAATCCGAAGCAAATGTACCCTTTGGGCGACTCGCCGAGGGAGCAGATGTCGCCAAGATGGCTGCTTTCCTCGCCTCAGACGAAGCCGCTTATCTTTCAGGGGTCTCTATCACTGTTTCAGGCGGCACAGTGATGGACTGAAAATTAACGCAAGATGCGTTGATCACTGAGGTCTTTCCCACCGACTGTTTTGACGATAGACGCGCCACGCCACTCCTTGACTTCCAATTCGTGGAAGGCGTTGACAATGTTGTATTGTGTCGGTAGGTCTTCCCAGCGCGCTTTGTGGAATTGCACTGTGCCTTCACCGCGCCAATGCTCCTTCACAACTCGGTTCGGGGTACTCGCAGGCGTTAGCACGGCGTAAGTAACGTCGGCAGTGCCCCATTCGCCGGTTCTTGGCATATATTTATAATGGAGCGTGCCGGTGAGCGGTTGTTCGCCAGTCGTCTGTTGCGGTGAAGGGGACGTGGTTGGTATTGGAACCTGTTCTGTCGCTCGGACGTGCATGTCCATAAACTTAAAGCCGAGCCAACTGGCGGTACAGTGTGTCTCACCATTAAACGTCAGCGGATCTGGCAGTTCGCAATAGATTTTGGAGAAACCTAATTCCTCGCGTCCCGTCAAAATCGGATCTGTCAGATTTTCCCAGAGCACTGTCAAAAACGATCCCGTCGCTCGGTCTACTTCACCCTCGAAAACGACTGGAAAACTAACACCGAGGGTATTATAACCGCGTCCTGCCAACCACTCAATTTCTTTCATGTAGCCGCCTGACACGGATACGACGGGTTCACCGTTAAGCGAAAATCCCGGCGGTAGAAAAGCCTCCAATTGCTCGCTATTTGTCAGGAAACTCACCGAAACTGACGTTGATTTCGGGTTATCTTTACACTCAAATTTTCTGCCATCGGGTCCGTATCTCGGGCCTGTCCTCGGTCCAAAATGCGTCGGCATCCGGTACATTGCTTTCGGATCGAACTTATATCCCATCTCATTCCCTCCATGTATGTGATATATTTCTATTCTATCAATATAGAGTGGAATGTCAAGCCTAAAGTATAAACCTGATGGCTCTGATCGGATATGGATTTTGTGCGAGAAATATGATATAATACCTTCCAATACAACTATATCTCTAAAACAGAATCGATCATTTTATGAAAACGGATAAAAAGGGGAGCCTTGTTCTCCTCATTCTTTTCCTCTGTGGAAACATCGTAAACGTATTTGCGAATGGCACTCACGCCGCATCAAAAAAAGAATCGACTGAGCAGATAGCCGCCGCTCGCCCTGATAGCTATCCACCACTCGGTGTTATGGGAGACCATGGGCACAGGGCAGGAGAGATGATGTTGTCATACCGTTCCATCGAGATGGCAATGGACGGACTTCAAGACGGGAACGCCATCTCAATCGAAGAAACACTTGACGACTACCTGATGGTACCCGTCAGAATGCGGATGCGAACGCACATGTTCGGAGCGATGTTTGCTCCGCACGACAGGATTACGCTCATGGCAATGATGAGTTATCGGAACAACTTCATACAAATGAAAGGGGCACACCTCCACAGTCCCGGAGGAGACGGGCCCGTAGGACACCATCACATCATAGGAGATCCGTCAGGGACGATCGCCGGATTCGGGGATATTACACTTGCCGCCCTCATTCCACTGCTCAACGCGTCAAACGCCGATCTCCGCCTCAACGCCGGTGTCTCTATACCGACAGGATCTATTATTTCTGCAAGAGGCGCGTACACCAGCAGCACCGGCGTAACCGGTCTTCATTACCCGATGCAGGTGGGATCTGGCTCCTTTGAACTCAGACCGGGACTCACCTTTGCAGCAACGCACGGTGCTTGGTCTTATGGTGCTCAAGCACGCGGTGCGATCCGGCTCAACAAAAACAAGCGCGATTACAGATTAGCACCCACTATCGGTTCCACGCTTTGGAGTGCACGCAGGCTTAACGACTCTCTTAGCATTTACCTCCGCGGTTCATTTGAAAATTGGGGGAACATTACCACGTTCACCTCGGAAGAAGAGATGGTATCCCACGATAGGTACGCCGCACTCACCGGAACGACACGATCTGACTATACATCTCCGACGATGGATCCAAATCTTCAAGGGGGGAGGCGCGGAAGCATGTCCGCCGGTGTGAACTTCATCTTCCCCGACACACCCGGCGGAATTTTAGCAGGCCAACGGTTCACTTTTGAATTCCAGATGCCTGTCTATGAAAACCTTGACGGACTGCAGATGGCACTCGACGCAACAACCCTTCCCGATTGGCAAAATTTCATGCTACTTCACTATATCGACTGGACAATCGTCGCCGGTTGGCAATACCCTCTTGATCAGAATCCCGATGGGGCACAGATGAAACTCGACTGGACAGTCGTTGTGGGTTCGCGCAATTTCCTGTACCTTACCGATGTCTATATCTCCGAATTCGACTGGATAATCGTTGCCGGTTGGCAATACGCTTTCGGGTTATGATAAATGTTTTTTACCAGCACTCCACAAAACTGAAAGGATAACCTAACTATCTATGCGCATAAAATACAACACGCACGCAGCGTTAATAACGCTCATTATCACGGCATGTCTTCTGAGCAGTTGTGAAAGAATTCCGACACAGGTTATTCCCACGGAACCTGCTGAAAAAGTCGCAGTTGCCGTCATCTCTGAGAAAGACGGAAGCGGTCTGACGGGCAAAGCCGCGTTCACGGAAATGGATGGAGCAGTTCACGTCAGGATTGAGATTCAGCATGCGGTCCCCGGTTTGCACGCAGCGCATCTCCACGAAGGCACCTGCGCCGACGTGGGCCCACATTGGCATCCTATGGCGGTTCCCGCAGGGACAGTCGGTATCCCCGTCGCCGAGGCGACACCTGAGGCACCGCCTATCGGTGTCGGTGAAATCGGCAACATTCCAGTTGGTGAAGATGGAACAGGTGTCTTAGAATTTAAAACGCCGCTCTGGTCGCTTGGCGGCGATCCGAATACCGATATTCTCAGTAAACTGTTACTTATCCACGAAACAGGCGACACGTTCCAGACCAATCCCCATGCACACCATACAGCAATGGCGATGTCAGAGATGCCTACCGCTGATGCAGGCACAGCCGGGCATACCCACAATATGGCACAGATGCAGATGGAAACGGAAATGGCGATGGCGGAAGCCGCACACGTTTGTACGCTGACGGTACTTGGTCAACAAGTTGACTTGGAACTCGATCACCATCTTCCGGGTCAAACCGTGGATCAGCATAGCCATGACCCGTCGGAACTACTGCTGAATTGTTTCTTTACCGCTGAACAACTGCTGGACCTGGCGTTTTTGCCTGTGATTCAGATGACAGAATCGCCGGAGTTTCAAGCACTCTTGGCAAGTGAACAGCGCAGCTTAGCTGCCTACCACGAATTTTTTCGTTCTCAAGGCACGCCTATCGATCCCGATTTCTTCACCAATCAGTATCGCCAAACCTTTCCGACCGAAGCACCTGAAGCATTTGAGCAGGAGATGCGGATGCGGTTAACACACCTCTACATTTCATCCGGCATCGATTTTGAGAACCCTACAGACTTAGTGGGTTACAACCAACTCCTCATCACGTTTCTGGATGCACGGACGACTGCGTGGATGTTAGGCTATTTCCAAGGGGACGATGTGGCGTTTGGTGTGTGGATTGTTAACGTGCTTAAAGACGTACAAGTTAGGACAGGCGGCGGAGCTCGGATTGGCTGTGGTTTGATTGAGTTGATAAAATAAAATTATCTCTGCTGTAGGAGGGGCCTCCCCAGTCACGACCGTCCAATCAAATTGCTTAAAAAGTCGAAACTGAACAACCCTATCATTCTTGGCAAACCCCTTGAATTAAACATCGAGTTATGCTACGATGCCACAAACCTTCAACGGAGTAAGCGTATGAAAATCAAAGACATACAGACCGTCCGAATCAACGTACCACCGCGAGACATCAAACGCACGGAGCCGCGCCGTGAAGCGTGGAACGCACACGCCGAAGTCGCGAACCCGATGTCGCGCTACCCGCAATACAAACGCCACCGTTCGAGTTGGATGCCGAAGTGGGATACCGTCTACGTCAAAGTCACCGCTGAAGACGGAACTTGGGGGATAGGTGAAACTTCGTTCGGTACACCGGTCGCGGCGATTATTGATGAGCATTTCGCACCGATGCTGATTGGCGAAAACTGCTTCGCCGTTGAGAAGATTTGGGATATGATGTTCCGTATGTCCAAACCCTACGGTTCACAGGGTTTAACGAGTTGTGCGATGAGCGGGGTTGATATTGCCCTATGGGATTTGAACGGCAAGATTAAGAACCAACCTGTCTATGAACTCCTCGGTGGCCCCTTGCGTGAGAAGATGTTCGCTTACGCCACGGGTAACGATACCGATTGGCAGTTGGAGCTCGGATTCAAGGCAGTAAAGTTAGCATGTCCGTATGGACCCGTAGACGGCGAATGGGGCTTGAAAGAGAACGAAAAACTGGTGGCAAAAACGAGAGAGACCGTTGGCGATGATGTTGAGATTATGCTTGATTGTTATATGGCGTTTGATGTCGATTACACCATCCGCTTGGCACACCGGCTCCGTCCGTATCGTCTCAAGTGGATCGAGGAGTTCCTCATCCCCGAAGACATTGACGGTTTAGTGAAGGTCAGAGAGGCTGTTGATTGGGTGAGTTTAGCGAGTGGCGAGCATCATTATACTCGCTTCCCGTTTCAACAGATTATTGAGAGACGATGCTTGGACATCTTGCAACCCGATACCTTCTGGGTAGGTGGCATCACCGAATGCGTCAAAATCTGTCATCTCGCAGACGCTGCAGGACTGACTGTTATTTTTCACGGGGGTGGTCTCCGACAATCTGGACTCCATCTTTCTGCTGCGATGCCAAATACACCTTGGGTAGAATACTATCTCGGTGTCCCACCGGGTGTGCCGTTGGAGGAGACAAAGTTGTTTGAAGGCGAAACTCTCCCGACAGATAGTTATATCGCTCCAAACAACGGGCCTGGACTCGGTCTGCATATTGAAGAGGAGTGGTTGACACCGAGAAATCCGCGATAATATGCTGCGCTACATCACTTGTTTTCTCTTGCTTTGTATCGGCGGTAACACGAACGCGCAAGTGCTTATTGATTCGGTTATCGCGGTTGTCAATACGGATGCTATCACGCGCAGCGAACTCGAAAATGAATTTCGTATCGCTGCTATCATGGGGAAGCCTCGTGCCGAGGCACCAACATCTGCCGAAAAACGCGCCGTGTTAGAGACTATCATCAACCGTAAATTCGTCTTACAAGAATCGGACCGAATCGGAATTGTGGTTGCCGAGCGCGATGATGAAGTTGCGGGAAAGATTACGGAGATCCGCACAAGGCATGCTTCTATGGCAGATTTCCAGAGCGTTTTACAGCACTACCGGTTGGAAACCGAAACCTTGAAAATGTGGGTTTATGAACAGCTCATTTACGATGAATTTTTCCGGCGTAAATTTTTCAATGCTGTCAACAGTGCAGAAGTCGAAAAATTAGCCAAATCACACTATGATATGAATAGTGCCGAATTTGTCGTCCCCCCCACGGTCACCTTCAACTCGCTCCTTATAGTCGCTCCTGCAGATATATCAGAAGCGGAAGATCAGAACATGGTGGACCTGGTACACCAACTCAGTGCACATTTGCAGCAAGGGAAAACATTTGAGGCGGTGCGTAAAACTTACGAGACGCAGCTGACACTTAGATTTTCGGTCTCGACAGTTGAGACAGACACGCCGTTGGGGAACATTGTAACCGAATTGAAAACTTCTGCGCGAAGTCAACCGATCATGGTCGCGCAAGGATACCAGATTGTTGAACGCATTCGGCATAACCCGGCGTATCAAAAAGCATATTCAGAGGTCAGTGAGGAGATCACAGATCGGATTCGACAAGCGGAAGCAGAAAAAGCGTTTAAAACGTGGTTAACCAGACAGAAAGAAGAGAAAACCTGGCATATTTTAGATGATGAACTGACGCGAACGGAAAACGAGGTAGAATAAACAAATGTGGGATCATCAGGGTTTGATTCATCACGAAAATAGACGATCACGCGGGACTGTTCCTCAGGTGAAGTGGAAGCATTGCGTCATCGGCATGCTTCTGTTTATGTTCGCCACATGGGTGTCTGGAGATATATTGCGAGGGGATATAACAGCCTATCCTAAAACGTTTCAGGAGCAGTTGAAAGACGCACAACGCGCCTTTCAAGCCGAACAGTGGCAGGAGGCATTCCATTTATATCAAGTCCTCACTGAAGAGGCACCAGAATTGCCGATTGCTCATATTGGTAAAGGAGATGCCGCCGCAAAACTGAAAGACTATCCGACCGCGATTACTGCTTTCCAACGTGCCTTGCAACGCCTCTCAACGCAACAGCACGCCGACATCGCGATCGCGCGCCTGCGATTCATCGTACAAGCCAAACTTGCTGCGGCGTATCATCGCAATAAGCAGCTTGATGAAGCCGACATGTGGTTCCAAAAAGCCATCAAAGGTGCTGGTGAGGACGCACCGGTGGCGTGGTATGTGGCTTTAGGACAAATTGAAACCGAGCGTGGGAATTTAGAGCAGGCACGCAGATACTATATCGTCGCTGTGCAACTGCAGCCGGACACAACTGCTGCATACAACAATCTTGGGCATGTCCTTCTCAAACTCAACCGTATTGACGAAGCCGATGCCGTATTTAGGGAAGCACTCACCCAAGACGAAACGCTTGCGAGTGCGGCGTTCGGACGCGGTGAGGTAGGCGTAAGCCGTGGACACCTTGATGTTGCCCGTCATTTTTACAAACATGCTATCCAACACGCGCCGGACGAACCCACATTTCACAAATCACTCACAGATGTCCTCCGCGGTATGGGAAACAGTGAAGCAGCCGAAGCCTCTGAAGCGCGGTACCGCCGAACACTTGCTGAACGTTATCTCCGTCAAGCCCATTGGTTCATTGAGAAACAGCAGCTGCAGCGTGCCTTAGAACCTCTCAAGAAGGCACTTGAAACGGACGATACGTTTATGTCAGCACTTAAAGATTATGCGTATGTCCAGATGCAACTCGGCAAACTGGCAGCCGCGAAGCAGACATATCAGCGTGTTCTAACCGTAGAGCCGACCTCCCGTCAGGCACTTTTACATCTCGGCATGATAGAAGGTAAGCTCGGAAACGTGACGAATGCCGCAGCACACTATCTCACGCTCATCAAACACAATCCTGATTTTATGGATACCTACGTGCAACTCGCCAATTTATATGAGCACTCGGGAGACTTAGCAGCGGCCGAGCAAGCACTTACGATGGGAATAGAACACGCATCGACATGGGCACCCGGTTATTTATGGCGTGGAAAGATTTACCAAAAACAGCATGCGTCTGACCTTGCGGAAACCGATTTCCGTCATGCGATCCAACTTGCCCCGGATGTGCCATTTCCGAAAGAAGCGTTGGCATCCCTACTCGCGATGGAAAATAGGAAACTTGCTGAGGCACTTACACTTGCGGAGACTGTCGTTAAAAGGGATAACCGACCGGCACACCGTGCCACGCTTGCCTTTGTCTACTACCGCCTCAAGCGTGTGTCCGATGCGAAACGTGAAATTGAAGTGGCTTTTACGCAAGCCCGTAAACACCCTTATGTCCTAAAAATTCGCGCACAAATTCTAAAAACCGATAAGTAGTGACTCTTTATAGTAAATTCCAAAAATAAATACACACTTTCAACCCCCGGTAGGTGCGGTTTCCTAACCGCACCGATGCTGAGTGTATAAATAATTACAGAATCTACTATAATATTATTTTTTTCTTGAAAATTAAAACGAAGTATAGTACTATTTAATAAGGTTGTGTATACATAAACCAGAAGAGTTAAATTCTGAAATGAATGAGCTTTGTTGCATTAAGCTCGAAACTCTTCGTCAATTCTTTTTCAAATACAGAGGAAGGAGCATTATAATGCTTAGATTTCAGATAGCTTTGTCTATCATTTTGGTTGGTTGTATGGCTTTCCTATCTTGCGGCCGGATGCAGCCTGGTTTAGATGATCCGGTTACCGAGGAAGCACCCATGGAAACGGCAATGGAAACGACGATGGAAGAGGCCGCGCACAAGTCATGGGATCATGTTAAGCTTCCAGCACCGACGATGACCGTAGAGGAAGCTGCTGCAGCTATGAATCCTGGCGGAACTGGTGCAGCACACGGCATGGGCAGTCGCACTGTCTATTTCAACGAAGTTGGTGCCATGGCGAATAGGGCAGGCATAGTATCCCCCGCAGAGTATCCGGTAGGTACCATGATTGTCAAGGAAGTCATGGATGTTACCGAGATGTTTGTTATGCAAGTCGTAACGATGATGAAAAGCGACGACCCGATGTATGCAGCGCATAACGGATGGATGTACGGTGCAACCCAGCGTGCTTCAGAGACAGAAGAGTTAATGATGCCACACCAGCTTACCGTGGAAATGGCTCAAGGATGTCACGATTGCCACGCAAAAGCCTCGGTATCGGTACCAGTTGCAACTGACAGTGTCTTTGTGTCGCTTCCCATGAAAGCTGTTGAGACACCAGAAACGCCTGACGCTGATGCTGATGCTGACGCTGATGCTGACGCTGATGCTGATGCTGATGCCGATGCTGATGCTGATGCTGATGCTGATGCTGACGCTGATGCCGATGCTGATGCTGACGCTGATGCTGATGCTGATGCTGACGCTGATGCCAATGGTGGTAATGGCAATGGTGGTAATGGCAACGGTGCTGGTGCTGGTAACGGTGCCTAGTAGTTCTATCTCACAACACCTTCAAATAAGAAGGGGACCGGTAACAACATTCTATAGTTGCCGATCCCCTTTTTCCTTTCTACCAATGTCTTAGGCGATAAATGCACCACTTTGTGCTGCGAGCAAGACCTTTACGGAATCTTCTGATACTGTCACTTGATTCTCATTGAGCAGGTCTTTGGCGGAAGTTTGGAACAATACATTTGGAACTTCAATCGTTTGCGTACACCGACTTGTATTCAATGCGATCAAGACAGAATTGGTTTCTGAAGCGCGTAGGTAGGCGTAAGTTCCTTGTTGAACATTTAGATGGACAACCTCTCGCTTACCGGAAGCGAGTACCAGAAACTGTTTTCTTAATGCACCCAAACGTCGGAAATAGGTTAGCAAATCTTTGTCCTGTTTATCTTCCCATAGCATAGGCAAACGTGCTTCCTCAAAGCGTCCAAGCGGGTTTCGTTGCGAAACGCCTACTTCAGTACCGTTGTAAATTATCGGTGGCGCGGAAAGTGTGAACAGCACTAATGCTGCCAACCGGACCTTTGCCTTATCTTCACCTGCCGAATAGAGGATGCGTGTCATGTCGTGGTTGTCTAAGAACGCTGGGAGTGAAAAATCCTGTGGAAAGTAAGCCTCATGTGCCGCTAAAAATGCTTCAAACTCCAGTAGTGTAGAAGTTTCAAGGACGAAGGTTCGTCGGAGTGCATCCGCAAGCAGAAAATCAAGGCATCCATCAAAGTGCGGAACGTAAGCGGCTATTCCTTCCGAGTGACGGACCACCTCCCCGACAAGAAAAACATCAGGATTCACCTCTTTACATGCTTGGCGAAAGTCTGCCCAGAAAGTGTGCGGCGGTCCGGGTGCATAGTCAAGCCGATAACCATCAACGCCGCTTTTTAGCCAATACTGGGCACACGCTAATAGGTAGTCACTTGCGGGTTTGTGCCTTAAGTTTAATTGGGGCATCCCCTTCACACCGAAGAAGCTTGTGTATTCATCGGGCCACCGCTGCCATGTGTACCACGCTCGGTATTCGCTGTTTTCATCACGTTGTGCTGCTTGAAATGTCGGATGTTGGTTGGACCAGTGATTGGCAACAAAGTCCAAAATAACCCGAATCCCACGCTGATGCACTTTTTTAATCAGTTCGATTAGATCCGCGTTCGTGCCGAATCGGGGTTCAACGGTGTAGTAGTCTGTTGCATCGTAGCCGTGGTGTGTTGGGCTTGCGAAGAGTGGTGAGAGCCAAATAGCGTTGCATCCGAGGGATTGAATGTAGTCAAGTTTCTGAATTACACCGCGGAGCGTTCCACCGAAAAACCCGGAGAGATTTGTCGGTTCTTTCCACGAGACACCGTCACCCGGATAGAAACGATCCAAGAAAACATGATAGATAACGGCATCACGTACCCACATTGGGGTATCGTAATCATCAACTGAGATAGCGAATTCGGTTGCTTCCGATAACACGCGCGCTTGATTATCCGCGAAGATCCATCTATCCGTCCCTACGACGCGTCCGCCGATGCGGTAGTGTAATGTCGCGCCGCTTGCTTGCGGTGGGACCTGCCCGCGCCAATAGCGAACATATCGCCATTCAAGTGTATTCCATGCGGATTCGCCTGGGACGAATTCAAATGTAATCTCTTCACCATTTACATTCATCCAACAGCGAACCGAATCGTAAGCGATACCGCCAGATGTTGTCACGTGGAGCGTGATGGGTTGGTCGGGTTGAGGGCGCGTCGGCGATTCAGACTGCCTACCCAATCGGTGCAGATGCTTAATGCCTCCTAAATTGCTTCGGTATTCAGCGGTCCGATTATCAAAATCCTTTTGGGAGCCAAACATAATATCCTCTGTTGTCCTAATCGTGTGATTTGTTGCATGTTCCAAGCAACAAAAAAAGCCGTGTCGCGAGTACACGGCTTTTTTATTTCCGTTACGAATTGACTTATTTATCGCCCCAAGCGGCCCCGCGTGGAATCCATAAGCGTTGTCCGACACTCAGTTTCGTCCGGTCAAAGATATAATCATCTTGGTTCGCTGCGACTAACCGTTCCCACATCTCTGGGTTATCGAAAATCTCAGGACGTGCAGCGATGCGTTTGAGAGCCGCTTCGCCATTTGCTTCCTGAATATCCTCTTCTTGGACACGGTATCTGTCAAGTTTTTCCGGACTGGTAATGCTGAAGCTGAAGCTATGTGGACTTACGAGGGTATTGCCTGCCATATCGGCAGCCCCGGTGACGGTGACGGTGTACATCCGCCCTGCCCGCATCGGCATGTCGGATGTAAACATTACAGAATCGCCAGTCCCACTCACTGTCCCTGCCAGCGTTGCATCCATCGGTTCGCTCATCGAATCTTCCGTTTTCGCGACGGCTACACTTATTGAGACGCTATCGCTATTGACGGCTTCACTAAACGAGACCGACACGCTGTTCATCACATTGAGTGAATCCTCATATTCAGAGATGACTGTGCCATCAGCGGGTTCGTTCATCGTCACGGTTGGTGGTGTTGCGTCGGTGTATGTAAACTGCTGTGAAAGCGTGACCGGGACTTCGGGTTTCCCTTTGTTGGTAATGACAACAGAGACGGATTCTCCTGCCATGCCGCCGGGTGTCACTGCCGTAATTTGGGTTTCACTTGGAACCGTCACGCTTGTAGCGTTTTTCCCGCCGAACGTCACGGTTACCCCATTTTTCATATCAAATTTTTCGCCGGTAATCTGGACGGTTGTCCCACCGGTTTCGGGTCCTTGTGTGGGGTTCATCCCGCTCGGCAGCGGTTCTGGATTACAGCCGCCGCAGCCTACCATCCACGCGCAGACAATCGTGAGGATAGCCAGAACGGCTATATTTCTGGGTTTTTTCATTAATTCAGTCTCCTTATCGTCAGAAAAAGTCTCATTCCGTACCGCGGTTTTGGTGCAGCTTGCTGATTTCCAAAACTTGCTGTAAAGAAGTCGCGCAGCTGACTGGTCTCCAAAACTTGCTACTACAAAGTAGAATCTCGTGGATTAGAAGGAAGCCTCTAAATTACACCTTAAATTATTATACACCTAAATTGGTAAAGTTGTCAACATTTTTTCCGAATTTACAAGCAAACCCTTGCTCGGTAAAGCCTTAACCGCGCCAACTTGTCCGCTTTAACGGGTCTCGGACAGAGACAGTGAGGTCTGGACCGAAGCCTTCTACCGCCAATCTCACTGTGTCTCCGTCACCAACAGCGGTGAGTGCCTCATGATGTGTGCCTGTAGAGACGACATCCCCCGGTTCCAGTGTTACAACGTTGGTCACCTCTGCCAGCAATTCTGGAATGAAGCGTGCCATGGAATTCGTGGAAAAATCGTGTTGCAACCCGTCATTGATCCAGAGTTGCACGCCGAGGGCGTTCCCGTCAGCCACTTCGTCAGCGGTGATGAGCGCGGGTCCCATCGGGGCAAACGTATGCCAACTTTTCCCTAAGAAGAATCCACCGGGTAGCCCCCGTGCAGACACATCAATGAATTGCGTATAACCGAATACACAGTCTAAGGCATTTTCTTCGGAGAGATGTTTCGCTGTTTTGCCGATGACGATTGCCAATTCGGGTTCAAAATGGAATACAGTAACATCTGCTTCTGGTAATTCGACCGTGTTTTTTGTGGCAACGATACCGGTTGGCGACTTTAGAAAGGCGTTAAACTCACCGCGAGACGGGCTGTCCGGCTCAATGTAATTGCCAGCGAGGCATACGAGCTGACCTGGGCGCGGTAGCGGGGCTTTGAAACTAACACTGTCTAAAGCGGTAGCAGTTCCATTTTCAGCAGCATCCGCTATTGCTGGACGTAGATTATCGAAATCCTCAATCACCATCCGTATCAATTCTTGCGGTGTATGATGCGAAATACCAGTCAGGGCATCGCTGATGTTAACAATTCCATCTGCTGTTATTACACCGAGCTGATAGTCATTAAAGAATGCAAATTTCATTCAGTTATTTGCTCCTGTGTTAAGACGTTTTGCAAGCGGATGGTTCCGCTCCTTTAACGGCAGATGCACCTTCGCTCCACTAAAATGGGATACGTAGGTGGCACTCACACACTCAAGGGATGTAAGTGCGTTGCGTCCGCCGAGTTCTGGTTGATTTCCGTTAAGAATTGCGTCTCGCATATTTTTTGCACTCCAGATAGTGTGGCGAGACTGCCACGCTTTTCCAGAGATGAGAAATGCTGACGCATCAAGTTCTATCCGTTCCCATACGGGTGTGTGTGCTGCAAACGAGACATCAAAGGGACAGTACCACATCTCATCTATACCTGTGTCCGGGCTCGGTTTTATCATCAGTTGTCCTTCCGAACCGAGCAGATGGGGTCCCATCATCCATCCATGTCTCGGTTCGCGGCAATAAAGTTCCATAATACCGTAGGCACCACTCGCGCCACCAATATGCACAAGCATCGTATCGCCTGCGACGATGCCGTTGTCGCGGCGGTCGGTTTTGCACAATTCACTGCTGTGCATAATGTCTGCGTCCGTTACATCGTGTCCTTGATAGGTAATATGTGCTTGGATCCAAGAGATACCGTCCAAGAAGAAATCCATCTCGTCAAAATAGTGGACCCCCATTTCCATCAGTTCAAACCCGGCTTCGCGGCCTTTGCCGACTTCCCGAATTGAACGGAGTTCACCGATTTTGCCTGCATCAATCAAGACTTTCGCGTGCCGAAAGAGCGGTGTAAATCGAAATTGATGACTGACAGCCAAGTGTACACCTGCCTCACGACACGCCGCAAGCATCTGATCGGCTGTTTCTAAATCAACAGACAACGGCTTCTCAGATAAAACGTGGATGCCTGCTTTTGCGGCAGCAATCGCAATCGGGGCATGTAGCGGGGCATGTGTACACACACTTACGATATCAAGGGATTCCTGTGCAAACATCTCCTCATAGTCAGCGTATCGTTTTGAGACCCCGTATTCATCGGCGCGGTTGTTGAGGGCATCGCGATTGATGTCGCACATTGCGACGAGATCAATCCCTTCCAAGTTCGCGTGCGCTGCGGCGTGGCTTTTACTAATCCCGCCACAACCGACAATGCCTACTTGTAATGTCATCAATTTCCCCCAAATTTAGTTTGTGCCTGTTTTATTCATTTCAAGCAATGCCTGCCACTGTGTTTCGTCTACGAGAACACCTTTTTCGAGACTCTCATGCCGTGTCCGCAGCATACCTTCTCCCGGATACCGGACCTTTTCATTTTCATCTAAAGGTGTAGCCGCATGGAAATCGTTGATAATTGCCGCGACTGTTTCATTTAGTGCTGCTTGTCCCATCAATCCCGTGGCATTAATCGCGATGTACGCTTGGGAAACAGCGTATTCCGAATTCTGCTTTCCGATTTCGTGGGTCGCTTGGCCGCCTGAGATAACGGATGCCATTGTGTCAAGCACCAGTGCCAGTCCTGACCCTTTCCAATAGCCGATCGGAAGTGCTCTTTTGGAATCAAGGATATCGCCAGGATTAACGGTCAATTCTCCGTCTGCATCATATCCGCCCGGTAGTGGGAGTTCTCTTTTCTGGAGCTGCAGTACCTCTAATTTCCCGTTTGAATACTGGCTCATCGCCATGTCCAGCAAAATGTGCCCTTCTTCTCTCGGAATGCCAATTGCCATCGGATTGTTTCCGATCTTCTTTTCAGCGGAACCCCACGGTGGCATAAGTCGGGTCGTGTTGGTCCAGCAGATGCCGATGTATCCGGCTTCTGCGGCTTGTAGGGCATAAGCACCGCCGCGCATCCAGTGGTTGGTGTTTGAAAGCCCAACACACCCGATGCCGTGTATTTCAGCGAGTTCCGTTGCACGCTGCATACAGATATGGGCGTTGACGAGACCGACCCCCATCTTACCGTCCCAGCGTTCTAACGCTCCGAAACTCTCGGTTTTCTCGGGTTGCGCGCGGAAGTCGATCTGTTTACTCGCCAATCCAGCGACGAATCCGGGAAAGCGGTTGAGTCCGTGCGAATAGACTCCGTCGCGTTGATTTTCGGCGAAGAGTCGCGCACATAGCACTGCTCGCTCATCGGCAAAACCGACTGAAGCGAGCACACGATAAAATTCGTCGTGTAAAGTTTGGAAAGGCACACGTTTCATACGTTATCGTAACTGTTATGCCAGCATTGGCTGCTTTTTATTATAGCCGCTACCACATTTCGAGCCATTGTGTCAGAGGTGTCACCGACTGTGTTTCGCTACGGATGACCCATTTGAAATCAGGATCTCCCCAATAGATTGTGCCGGGATGGTCACCATCTCGCAAATACCGGATGTCAATCGCCCAACGGACTATATTACTTGTGGTGTGTGGTAGCGATCGGTGAAATGTCAGGTTGTGGAATACTAAGGCATCTCCCAACTCCATAGGACACGTGACAATACGAGACGTATCCACAAGCTCGTCCATTACCTCAAGAAATCTTCCCTCCCGTTCTTCTGTCCGATGATCAACCACACCTAATCGATGTGAACCCGCAACCACTTGTAGGCAGCCGTTGGTCTCATCTACTGGCACCAACGGTATCCATGCAGTCGGGATGAGGGAACTTTCGCTGACTGTGCCGAAATAGCCACTATCCTGATGCCACGGGACCACCGTCAATTGCTGACCGGGAAGTTTCGGACGCGCATTGAAAACGGGGTGTCCGATGACATCTGTACCTGTGAGTTGTCCGATTGCGTCCACGAGTGGCGGCGCGTGATGTATCTCGAAAATTTCAGGTGTCGCAACTTGGTCACGCCAAGAACGACCGAAGCGGTTGGCATGTTCACCAGCGACTTGTGCGAATCGCGTTTCAAATGGAAGTTCTAACCCTTCATCTTCGATAATCCCGTCTGCTTTCAACTCGCAAATGATGCCATCTACGACACGGGCAAAACTGTCGCGCACACCATTGATAGCAGATTCCGGGACAACGTCTTTTAGCAATAAATAGCCATCGTTTTCCCACTGATCCATCTGTTCGGGTGACAGTGGGGTTACCTGTTTTTGATCGCTTTTCATTTTTATTCAATTCCAAAGTTTGGATGATTCTGAGAATTAAGATGACAAAAGTCGAAAAGATTGTAAAATAATAGCATATTTGGCGAAAAGAGTCAAAGAAAATAGCCCGATCGCATTGATATTTTGTTTAGCAGATGGTCCGTCACACACCGAAAGAGGAGGCAGGATGGCAACTTTAACGCAAACCGAAAACCGAATCAGACCGCTCTATATTGATGGATATACCCATCAACTCAGTTATGCCCCCGGTGAAGAAATTGCATTCCACATTTCAACGAGCGCAGGCAGCTACTCACTTGAGATTGCCCGCATCGGTGCGACGCGTGAAGTCGTTTGGAGCCAGGCGGAGCTGCCCGGTGAAGCACAACCGATTCCCGCAGACGCGTCATCGCAGGGATGTGGATGGTCACCCGTTTTTAGCCTTGAAGTGCCTGAAACATGGCAGAGTGGTTATTATGAAGGCACACTCCGCGCAACAGACGGTGGCGGAGACACTATTTATAGGAACCACCGCACTGCCGAAAGCACGCTCTTCTTTATTGTTCGTCCCGCGAAGCCCGGCGCAAACACGCCGATGCTTCTCCAACTCTCTACTAACACCTATAACGCCTACAACAACTGGGGTGGCTTCAGTCTCTACGGATATCACGGCGCAAGCAAGATACAGGGAAACCGCGTCTCGTTTGACCGCCCTACTCGTGGTATCTTCAGCAACTGGGAGTCGGCTTTTATTGTCTGGGCGGAACAAAACGGGTATACGCTTGATTATGCTGCGAACTCCGATTTGGAATTTCACCCTGAAATTTTGGAACATTACAAACTCGTCTTGAGTGTTGGACATGATGAATACTGGTCTGCCCCGATGCGCGATCATCTTGAGGCATTCATCGCCAATGGCGGGAACGCCGCCTTCTTCAGCGGGAATTCCGTCTGTTGGCAGGTGCGTTCTGAAGATGACGGCAGGGCACTCGTCTGCTGGAAACAGACCTACAATCAAGATCCCGTCTACAAGACTGATGATCACAGCACGCTCAGTACGCTATGGAGTCACTATCTGGTGGGTCGCCCCGAAAATGAGTTAACGGGTGTAGGTTTTCTGCAGGGTGGGTATCATTTGAGTCATGGGCAGTTTATGGACGGTGCGGGAGAATACACAGTCCACCGTCCGGAACATTGGGTCTTTGAAGGGACAGACCTCTTGCGAGACGATACTTTTGGTGGTGCAAATACGATTGTCGGCTACGAGTGCGACGGGTGCGAGTGGACCCTTGAAAACGGTTTACCGGTGCCGACCTATCAAGACGGCACGCCTGAAAGCTTCACGATCCTCGCGACCGCGCCTGTCCGATGGCATCCGGATGACTGTGAATGGTACGAACGTTGGGAAAGAGGGAGAACCGGTGCCGCAACGATGGGCATCTATACACAAGGCGGGACGGTCTTCACTGCTGCCACAACCGACTGGTCGCACGGATTAGCCGGTGGCGACGCTATCGTTGAACAGATTACACATAATGTTCTGCGCAGGCTTGCAGAATAAGCACCCGTGATTATATTTCTTTCCGTTGAAATGAAACGTGTGCCGCCGCAAATAACACTGTAAAAAAGAGTAGCAATAGCATCACGTCTAACATCGCGCCTTTGAATGCGTCTCCTAAACGTACGCTGTCTTGAAATTTGGGAATGCTTTCAAAGGAGACGGGTTTATCAGACATGCCTTCTTTAACGAAGGGGACATGTAGACTGTCTGGATCTGCGCGATCGGCAGCGATGAGAAAATCGTTGAATGCATCGGCATAACGCTCAGCGTTTTTCAAGAAATCCAAATGCCTTTGGAACCCTGTTCCTGCAAGGGATTCAACGGCGTACTGCACAATTGCTGTCGGTGAGATACGATTGAACTCTCTTGCAACTTGGATCTGGTGTATCCGTGTTGCTAAGAAGTTTTTATTTAATCGGAAATCAGCCCGCCGCTCTTCGTTCAAAAACTCCGCCCAGAGCAACGTCGCGTCCGTTGGCGGTCGGACGCGCGTCGGCACATGATCGTATAATCCACGCGCTTCATAACGTTCTGTGATCTCTTTCCGCTGGCTTGAACGTTGTGCCTTGTAATCTTGCGTGCTTAAGGGTTGGTTCAATCCACTCAAAATCGTCCCAAATGTTGCGGGTATCAGCAGCACCCAAATAACCCATAGAAGTAAAAGAATGACGAGACTTGTCGCGGAGCGGTTCGTGAGTGAAGAGACGAAAAGCCCAAGCGCGATAAAAATGGAAAGATATATCAAACTTACGACACAAAGCCCTACGATTCGCCCCCATTCCTGTCCGTTTAATTCAAGGGTCCCAGAGAGCAGCAGTAGGTTCATCAAGATACCGATCAGGAACACGACGCCGAGACTCATCAGGATACTTAAAAACTTGCCAGCGAACACGGTGCCTCTCGCAACAGAATTAGACAACGTGAGACGGAGTGTTCCCCGTTCCACCTCTCCAGAAATCGCGTCAAAGGTAAAAACAAGTGCCAGAAAACTGAGCACAACGGAAATGATAAGTACCCAGTCGATTTTTAGGAACGTTGGAAAAATATCTGTGCCGGTTATCGGTGGTGAGACATCATACATGAGCCGCCATAATCCTGATGCTTGGTAGGTAGGATCACTTCTTCCCCATCCCGCGCTCCAACCCAATACAGATGTCGGTAGATAATCTTCACTACCCTGTGCACAGAAAGCGAGTTTTGAAGGCTGTTTGTTAAGTCCGCCCGGGCCACGCACAACGAGATTGTAGAGATTATCGCTGTTTTTTTTCAAACGTTCCGAGGCGATAGACACCTGCTGACCGTATTCTATTTGTCGCGTTTTGTATTGCTTAACATGTCCAATAGCATTGAGAATCATCAGAAAAACGATGAGGAGAAGTGCGAACATAAAACGGAGGCTGTTGAACTGTTGAAATAATTCGCGTTGGACGATGTGCCAAAGCATCTCACACCTCCTGTCTACTGAAAACCGCAATGGCTACTATCAACAGCACAAGATTTAGGAGGAGAAGCCGCAGTAACTCGCCAGAGGCACGGGAACTATCCTCCGCTAAACCCCTTAAAGCCTGATAAGAAAACCTGGGCAGGTCATCCCATCGGACTGCCCCCTTGTCACTGGCAAACCACTGTCGTGAACTGAATGCCTTTTTGTCATAGAAATAGTCCAATATCGTTTGCCGATACTGCCGAACCGCTTTGAAGAAAGCCTCCATTGCAGCGAGATCGGTGCCTGCGTATGCGGCCGTCGCCAGGTAATAGAGCCCCGCAGGTGAGAGTCGGAGCGCGTTTCGGGCGGTTGTTGATCTGTGAACGAAGGTTTCAGAATAGGCCTGTTTTCGCACCAGCCACGCAGCCTCTACGGCACGAAGCCGCTGAGGTTCTAATTCTTGATAATAGGCTTTAACAGTCGGGATTTCCAATTCGGATGCTGCTTCGATGTGTGTGACATCCTTAGAAATTGAGCCTCCGCCCCAGTGTCCTTTCAATAGGAAGGGGAACGCAAACGGATCTCTGAGTTTCGCCTTTTCGCGCTGAAAACCTTCCATTATCTGCGAGATTTCGCGATCGGCTTGTTCTATCTTCTCTTCTGTCTCAATGAAGTGATTCACCATAAAGAGACTCGCGTTTGGATAGATGAACGTCAAAACTACCCAAATGAACATTGAGCTAATCAGTGATGTCGCTGTGCGGCGACTGATACATGAAATGAGGAGGCCAATAAGGTAGAAGGCGGAAACATAAATGATAGTGATTAATAAAATGCCACCGATTCGGAGGAAATCAGCAGTGCTGTAATCAATAACAGGGGATTGAAGCTGCAGCATTAATGCTAATAGAAAACTCATAAGAACTGGCAGCATGAGGCAGATCATGGCACTCAGATACTTTGATAACACTATGAGACCGCGTCCTACAGGATTTGCCAGTATTAGATGAAGTGTTCCATTTTCACGTTCCCCGGCTATTGCATCGTAGGCAAAAACAAGTGCAAGCAGACTGAGAAAGATTTGGAAGACAGTCACAATATCAATGGACGCAAGAAGGTGTCGGAACGGATTATCAAAGCCGGTGCTGAAATAGTTATCTTCCCACACGGAAGGCACCTTGTCACGGCGAAGTCGAACAGAATTCGCGGCGCGCTTATCAAGTCCTTGGTTAAAAAGGCTCAATGGATTGGGGGGTCGATCCAACTGTAGGGTCAGACCTGAATAAGTTTTAGCACTGAAGTTTTTTTCCTGATGCGTTTGAAATGCTTCGTTGTAACTGGCAAGTCGTCGCTCGTAATTGTCCGTTAAGGCGGCGGTAATTGTAAGTCCAAGTATGACACACGCAATAACCGCAATGGGAAAGCGGAATGTCATCAGATTCGCTAAAATCTCTCGTTGAATCAGCGTCCAAAGCATCGTATCTGTTTTCCTTAACCCTTTCGGTGGCAACTTGGGTAGAGTCTATACCATTCTGATGCCAAAGTCAACCGCAAATTTTCATTTACCCCCATTTTTTCTTGAGTATAGAATATAGTTGTTATAGGTTGCCATGTGTGTAAAAAAATAATGCACGTCGCATTTGGGTGAGTACGCCGCAGAATTGCCCTACTACGAACCGGTCCCCTTGTCATTGTGCGATTTAATCGCACGTTGAGAAATTACCGAAGTAAAAAATTAATCTTCATTGCAAATCATGCGTATGAAAGGATATGTTCTCTGGTTCATATCTCTTTGCGCTGGAAGGAGACGTGTGCCGCCGCAAATAACGCCGTAAAAAAGAGCAACAATAGCATCACGTCTAACATCGCGCCTTTGAACGCTTCCCCTAAACGTACGCTGTCTTGAAATTTGGGAATGCTTTCAAAGGAGACGGGTTTATCGGACATGCCCTCTCTGACGAAAGGAACGTGTAGGCTGTCTGGATCCGCGCGGTCGGCAGCGATGAGAAAATCGTTGAATGCGTCGGCATAACGCTCGGCGTTTTTCAAGAAATCCAAATGTCTTTGGAACCCCGTTCCTGCCAAGGATTCAATGGCATATTGTGCAATTGCTGTCGGCGAGATACGATTGAACTCTCTGGCAATCTGAATCTGGTTTACCTGTGCGTTTAAGTAGGCTCTGTGCAATCTCGCGCCTTCTCTTGCCTCCTCATTTAGAAACTCAGCCCAGAGCAGTGTTGCGGGTGTCGGTGGACGTTCACGGGTGGGTGCTTCGTCTTCTAATCCGCGTGCTCTATAGCGTTCTTGGAGTCCACTACGTCTGAAATATACCGGACTCGGCCCCCGGCGGATTGATGGCTGGTTCAGCCCACTCATAATTGTCCCAAGCATTGACGGCACGAGAATAACCCAAATTACCCATATCAGCAGTAGAATTACAAGGCTTGTTGAGGCGTTGTTAACGAGCGTGGATATGAGAAACCCTAAGGCGATAAAGACAGCGATATACATTAAACCGACAACGAAAATACCACCGATTCTGCTCCATTCTTGGGCATTGAGTTGGAGGGTTCCAGAGAGGTGAAGTAACAGGAGGTTAACCAACACACCGCTCATAAAAACAGCACCGAGACTTATGAGACAGCTTAAGAATTTACCGGTAAGTACCGTTCGACGCGCAATAGAGTTAGATAACGTCAATCGGAGGGTGCCGTGTTCTACTTCACCAGAAATCGCGTCAAACGTCCAAACGAGGGCGAGAAAACTCAGGACATTGGAGATGATGAGGATCCAGTCAATTTTTAGGAACACCGGGAAAATATCTTTCGCTTTTATGGATGGAAATCCACTATATTTTAATCGCCAGATACCAGAGACGTTATAGATCGTTCCCCATCCAGCGCGCTCCCCTGATGCAAATTTCGGCAGATTATTTTCACTGCCGTGCGCGCAGAAAAAGAGGGGTGAAGGCTTCTTGTGAAGTTCGCCGGGACCGTTTAAAACGAGTTTGTAAAGATTATTACTATTCCCTTCAAGTCTCGCCGAGTACGCTGAAACCTGCTGCCCATATTCCGCTTGTCGTGTTCTATATTCGTCAATGTGCCCGACGGCGTTGACGAGCATTAAAAAAACAGTGAGCAGCATAGCGAGTGCAAAACGGAGGCTATTGACTTGCTCAAACAATTCTCGTTTCACAACATGCCAAAGCATCTCAGATCTCCTGCCGACTGAAAACCGCGAAGGTTATCATAAGTAGTATTGGATTCAGAGTGAAAAGTAGAAGTAGGTCGCGGAGGGCGCGGTTACTGGCATCTTTAAACACACTCGGCGGTTGATAAGAGAACCGTGGGGCATCGTCCCAGCGGACGGCTCCTCTGTCGCTCGCAAACCATTGCCGTGAACTGAATGCCTTTTTATCGTAGAAATAGTCCAATATTGTTTCTCTATACTGTCGTCCCGCTTTAAAAAAGTCTTGCATTCTCGCGAGACCCGTCCCAGCCCACGCCTCTGTTGAGAGGTGATATAAGCCTGCGGGGGAAAATCGAAGCACGTTTCGAGCAATATTTGATTTACGAATATAGGTTTCAGCAAAGGTTGTCTCTCGTATTTGCCAGACTTTGTTAGCAGTCCGAATCCGTCCAGATGTTAGTTCTTGAAAATAGGCTTTAACCGTTGGAACATGGACTTCCGACGCATCTGGAATGAACGTAATATCTTTCTTTAGATGTGTGTAACTGGAACTCCCACCACTTGATTTACTGTCCTTTAGTAATGGTGGGTTCTCAAATGGGTCCCCAGGCACTACTTCATTCCAATAGAATTGTTCCAAAACTTGGTCAATTGCTTGATCCGCTTGCTTTACTCTCTCCTCCGTATCAATGAAGCGGTTGACGAGGAACAGGCTCACATTCGGATAAAGCAGTGTCAACACCACCCAAATAAACATTGATACGATAAGGGATGTTGCTGTGCGGTGAATCAGGCTGGAGATAAACAATCCGATAAGATAAAACGTGGAGGTATAGATGACTGTTGTGAGAAAAATACCGCCAATCCGAAGAAAGTCGTCGGCACCATAATGGATAGCATTAGATTGCAGTTGGAGCAGTAGTGTCAACAGAAAACTCATTAACAGCGGTAGTGTAAGGCAGAGCATGGCACCCAGATACTTTGCCAATACAATTAATCCGCGTCCAACGGGATTGACAAGGATTAGACGTAACGTACCGTTCTCGCGGTCGCCAGCGATTGCATCGTATGCGAAAACCAGCGCGAGGAGGCTGAAAAGGATTTGGAAAATAGAGACCAGATCTATATCGGCGAGTAGGTATCGGAAAGGATTGCTGAACCCTGTATTACGGCTGACATTACCCCATAAAAAGGGGATCTCTCCAATTCTGATTTGGAGCGAGTTTTTCGAGCGTTTGTCAAGTCCTTGATTAAAGAGGCTCAGTGGATTGGGTGCTCTGTCAAGATCCGGCCTGAAAGAGGAATACGTTTTTCCGCTAAAGTTCCCTTCTTGGTGCCTCTGGAAATCTTCATTGTAACTCGCGAGTCTCCGTTCATAATTGTCCGTTAAGACGATGCTCCCCGCCAGCACCAGTGCCATAGCCGCGATAACCGCAACCAAGAAACGGAACGTCATTAAATTCATTAAGAGTTCATGTCGAATCAGCGTCCAAAGCATTGTGAGTCAGCATCTCCTGTGATACAACCTTCACTTATACACCTACTTGGATGCACTTTCCGAGTGTTCAGCAGGCTTATAGGGTCTTGCAGCAGGACATCTCAATTGAAATACAAAGCTATTTTTTGGTGAATTATCAAAATATGGACATTTACCAAGGATGATAGGGATTTAGCGGGTTGATGTTAATCGGGGGTGTATAAGTAGGATATCGCTCCTATTTCAACGGCTTTCGCATGACGAATATCGCAATCTGTGAACTTATCATGAATCTGAAATCTGTCTCTGTCGATTTTATATCAAAACTCGTTAAAAGCACTTATTCTTGACATGAGCCTCAACTTTTTATCAAACTCACATTAGAACACTAACTCCGTTTCCACCGCTTCATCGTAGTCCACACAGTCAACTTCAAATCCGAAGAGGTTTCGGAAGCTTCGTCTGAAGCCTGCGTAATCAGAGAGGTCCCGGAAGTTATCGGTATCAATCCGCACCCAACGCTCGGCGATTGCGGCGGTTACTTCAGTCTGCAATTCCTCGTCATCAAGACGGATGTAGCGTTCATTGTCGAGTTGGGGTTGTTGCCCAGGTCCGAGATGCTCAGAGAAAAGCCTTCGCATTTGTCCAATCGGTGCTTCATTGGTACCTTTGGCGTTAAGAATGTCATAGAGGATACTGACATAGAGGGGTACGACCGGGATCGCTGCCGATGCTTGTGTAACGACGGATTTATTCACCGAAACATATGCATTGCCGCCGAGGATATTTGCGAGTCGCTTGTCAAGCATATCCACACGTGCTTTGAGATCATCCTTCGCTCTACCAATAGTTCCGTCCTTGTAGATGGGCCAGGTTAAGAAACTCCCGATGTAGGTATAAGCAACAACGCTGACCTCTGGTGCAAGTAAATCGGCTTCTGTCAATGCATCAACCCACATCTCTAAATCTTCACCACCCATTACCGCGATCGTGTCTGAGATCTCTCGCTCATTGGCAGGGACAATTGTCACGGGGACGATGACTTCCCGATTCAGATCGATCGTTTTTCCTGTATACGGCGTACCAATCGGTTTCAGGACAGATTGATGTGTAACCCTTGTCGTCGGATGCCTGCGTCGTGGCGTGGCAATACTATAGACGAGGATATTTATCTTGCCAAACGCTGCTTTAAGTCGGTTAATAGCCTCCGACTTCATCTCATCTGAAAAAGCATCTCCGTTGAGACTCTCCGCGAAAAACCCATCCTCCGCTGCTTGCCGATGAAAGGCGACAGTATTATAGTACCCTGCTGTCGCAGTCCGCCTGGCATCAGCGGGTCGCTCATAAAGAAGTCCAAGCGTTTTCGCGCCCAAAGCCCACGTCAAAGCAATACGAGAGGCAAGCCCATAACCAGTTGACGCACCGATGACAAGCGCATTTATACCCGTTTCTCTGTAAGGAATCCGCTGTTTAATCTCGCCTATCTGCTCCAGTACATTCGTGTGACATCCAGTTGGATGGGCATTCGTAGAAATAAATCCGCGTATCCGAGGTTTAACAATTTGAATTGCCATTATATCCTCCGTGAGGGTTTTCGTTAAATGATAGGATAGTGGTCCTCCGATCCCTGATGTATCACATCCAAATGCTTTCGTAACACCAATCGACGCAGACGTGTCTTTAATAAAAATGCGTTCCCAACTGCGTCCCTAATTTTGTGGATACAGCCGTTTTAAACGGCCGAACATCGTTACTTGGACAATACTGTGAAAAAGAAGTTACCCAACACCAGATGGATACACGATTTCTCCTTGCGCAACGCACCGGCTATTGACTTCAGCTTGCACGAACCACGTGTGTATGTCAAAGGTGTTTCGATACACTTGATACACAAGGATACATCCTGGGAAAATGGGAGCGATCAGCTTTACGCGCAATCTCAGCGGGCCCTGTGCGAGTTGGCGTATCTCTGGTAAGGTGTCAAGTACCTGTTGGCACAGTTTTTTGTCCACTCGCGGTTGTAGCATTTTGGATCTTTGAAGCACCTGGAGCCCACCAAGGAGACCACGCTCGTCGAGTTGATGAAGTATATCAAAGAGTACACAGCATTGTCGGAGTCCTTCAATCGTATAGATACCGGGCCACAATTTCAAATCTGGAAAATGCCCAACAAATACTGGTTCATTCGCCGACACATAGCGTTCGGCAGAAAGTTGGTACGCTGGTGAACCGCGATAACCAATAATCTGATCCACCATTAGCATTGGATGTCGCTGAGGTAGCAGGTATCCGATGACATCGGCACCGATGCGGAATTCTTCACCGTTTCTCAAGAGGTATTCTCCTTCTCTCGTGTGCGAAAACTATCGCTGTAGGGGCTAATGTTCCAACTGAGGTTATTAACCACTGGTGGCGATAGCGTCTTTAAAGGGAATCCCTCAACCTGAAAAACATCCAATCCGGCGTGCCAATATGGGCGGCGGAGCAATGCCTTACCGACGTAATCGCCACGCGCAGGGGAATATCCGATTGCTAAAATATGTCCCACGACCTCATCATCACAGACAACCGCCGTATCAACTTTGACCGGATCCGGTGTTGAAAAACAGGTGAGTCTGCGCGTCCACCCGGATTGCCGGCGCGTACGTATCGCTTCAGCACCCGGATATACAGCCTTCTGTGAAGACAACCGCCACTGCAACTGCAACTCAAAGGGTGTAAGTCCGTACTGTCCCTCCCTGTTAATATCAAAGAAAAAATTCTCTAGCGCACATTGAGCCCGTGCTGCCTCATCGGCATGTGCCATCTCAAATGCGCTACCAGCAGTGCTCAGTTTTTCAAGCCAAGCGTTTTTCTGATCCGTCGGTACCAGCAGATGATACCCGTATTCCCCTGTCTTACCTGCCCGAAACACGAGCACCTCATCGGAAATTTTCATTCCCAAATAAGGCAAACCGAGTATATCAGGTCCGAGAACTTCCGCACACAATTCCCAAGCATAGGGACCGTCGAGGGCTAAGGGATCATACGTTTTGCTGAGGTCAATGATCGAAAAATCAGTATTTTCTGCACTGTGTTCAGTGATCCAATCAATGAGCGCATCAACACTGGGACCATAACCGAGCAGATAGGCATCTTCTCCGCTCCGGCAAACATAGATGTCGGCAAAAGGGGTGCCGTCTTCATTGAGCAGCAGTGTGTACTTCATCTGTCCATCTTGAAGAAAAACATCGCATGGACATACCGCATCAAAGACATCAAACGCTTGCCTACCTGTCAACTGGAGGCAGCAGAGGTTAGATTCTTCCGTAAATGCCACCGAGTTACGAATGGCGTTATAACCGACTTCAGTTCCTTTCATCAAGTTCAACCTCCTTTCGATTCATCACCTCATCGACAAGTGAATTGATGGTCCGTAAAAAGGACGCGCTTTCTCCGTCGTCTAAAACGATCCCGAATTCCGATTCCAAACTTATAATGATTTCGATAGCATCTATAGAGTCAAGTTCCAGTCCAACACCAAAGAGCGGCGTATCTGGATCCAAGTGCTCGCTGGAAATATCCAACGCCAGATAAGAGATCAGCAGTTCAGTCACGCGATTATACGTGTTTTCGCGTTGTTTAATTTTCGCTTTAAGTTCAGCTTGCATGTCCATTCTCCATTTGCAAAATAATTGCTGCCCCCGCAGACCCGTCCCCTCGGTTACTAATGAGGAAGGGGCCCGGTTCACCCTGTCTTAGGGCATCTACAGCTGCAGTAACTGCCCAAAGTCCTGTAACAGTAGGGGGTCCCGGCACAACTATTGGTACAACTTCTTCACGGTTGAGAGAGACTTTCGCCAGGGCGCGTTCAACGGCACCTTCAGAATCGGTTGCGAGTGCCCAACTCGCAAGATGAACAGGAGCGTCCGAGGTGCCTGCCTTAAGCAGGATACTGGCGGCACCGTGATCATAATCAAAGTCATCGCCCTCATACGGTTCATCAACTGCCGCTGCGAGTAAAGCACCGACATCGTCCCGCCAAGCAAGATGGTCCGCAGCGAGAACAAGAGCTGTCAGCCCACTATCTCGCCCTGTTGATAAGGTTGCCGCAGGGCCTTTCAAACCAAAAAGCCTACAACAAGCACCTGTCGCGTAACTACACGCCATTCGTGTGAAGGCGGATGCCGAGGGTTGTGCGAATCCGCGTGCCTCAACACTTTTCTGAAAGGCTTGGAGACTCTCCACGGAAGGACGGTTCTGACCGACGAAAATTCCGATGCCTTCACAGTCTGATGAACGCAGTCTCAGCCGGGCAGCTGTCAAGGTATTCGCGACAGCACTGGCAAGAAAGCGCGCTGTAGGATCTAACCCCCGCAGTTCGGTGCGTGGCACGTACTGGTGAATCTGGTGGCAATCCTTAACCATACTCGCATCGATGATCCCAATGGGACGCGGCAGTTTTCTTCGAGGCACCAACACGCCATTGGGCTGTCCAAAAACTAAAGCGGCGTTGAGCCCTCCAAACGCAGCATTGGCACATACTGAGTGCTGTGTGACGTGAGTCCTCGGCTTTCTCGAAGCGACAGGATCTGTTGGCGAATTCGGACGCGGTTCGGTAAAATTGAGGGTGGGTGGAACAACGGCGTGTGTCATCGCCAACAACGTAACCACAGCCTCAAGCGCACCGGCAGCACCTTGGGCATGCCCGAGGAAACTCTTGCTTGAACTGACAGGTAATTGGTCCGCGTAATCACCGAAGACAGACTGGATTCCCCGCCATTCCGCCGCATCGTTTGGGGCTGTACCCGTGCCGTGGGCATTCAGATAATCAATAGATTCAGGGGTAAGCCCCGCATCCGCCACCGCAGTAGAGAGTGCGCTCGCAATCCCGAAACCAGAAGGATCCGGCGTTGTATCATGGAAAGCATCCGCGGAGAATCCATATCCCATGCACTCAGCCAAGGGAGCGACATCCCGCGCGTTGGCGGAGGATTCGGATTCGAGGAGCAGAAACGCAGCGCCCTCACCGAGCGTTGTTCCAATAACTGTGCTGAATGGAGCACAAGGCGTTTTCGATAAGAGGCCGAGGCTCTGAAAGCCAGCGAAAATTTCAGGGTAGAGCTGATCCACACCCCCCGTGAGAACATACTCTACCACGCCCCGTCGCACCATATCCGCTGCAAACCCTATCGCATGCGTCGATGATGCACAAGCAGTAGAAACCGTAATCGATGGACCACCAAGCTTCAGGCAATTTACAAGATCAACACTTATAGCGTGTATCTCTTTCCTCCCCAATCCATTACATGTTCCAAGCACCAAGGCAACACGACTCGGATCAACAATACCAGCATTTTTGAGGGCTTCGGCAGCGGCGGCACGTCCATAAACCACGGCAGTTTGTAAGTCGGCATCGCAGGGGCTACTTGAAGAAATCATCGCTCCTAACTGAGTATCAAACCCATCAGCGTTAAAGTGATTGATCGGGGCAATACCGCTCTGACCTTCTTCTATAGCTTCCCAAAGCATCTCCGTATTTTCGCCCAAGGCACAGTGCGCCCCAACACCTGTAATCACAACTTTCATCAACTGCCTCCAAATGCCGCACCTACTAAGGTGCCCTGAGCAATTACCCGTGTTTCAACAGAAGCTTGTACGGCATAATGTATCAACGCTCCGAACATACGCGTCTGTTTTACTCTATATCGAAGCAATTCACCCGATCGGACCTGACCGGTGACCTCAACGTCTACCGAAGCTAACATTCCTATTTGGGGAACCTCTTTCATTGTATCTTCTTCAAGAAACCTTAAAAATCGTTTTAAGATGTCATCGTTGCTGGCATCCGCTAGATTCATTAAGGCAGGATTCACATTTTCCGATTCCAATTTTTTCGCTGTACCACTACGCTCACATGCCCATAAGAAACTCATGAGGGTACAACTTTGCCCTAACCCCTCAATAATATATACCGACGGCCAGTACAACGGTTGTTCGGCACCTGAAAACACGGGTTCCGACCCTCGAATAAGGTACTCGGCGTTAAGAGTAGGTACATCACCCCCCACGTAATCAATAATTGATTCAACCATCAGAACTGGAGGACGGTGTGGCAAGAAATGCTCTATAATTTTCATTCTTCCTCAAAAACCTGATGGATCACTCAAGAAACCACCCATTATGCGGATTGAGATACATCTCACGATGCCACCCAGAACAGCAGTGCTTAGTTAAAGATTTTGACTTTTGCTTTGTAAGCTTGTCTGTAAGTCTCTACATATTCTGGCGATTTGCCGATAAGTCGTGCTGCAGGAGAAGACAGTTGGGACTTTCGAGCTACAACGACTCCGGGTAAGATACTCGGAAAAAAAATGAATTCTTTCACGCGCCAATCCGGAGCGCATCGCCAACGAAACCAGGACGCAGCAAGCGACTGTAAAGTATAGAGCCACTATCAGAAAACCAGAAAAATTGGGGTGTTTGGACGTTGTCTTCTCAGACGCATACCCAATTGCCAGAGGGCGGAGACGGGAGGTAGCAGGAACTACTTCGGTAATCCGTCTCCAACGTCCATTCGCAATCATACATGATTCTCCGAGAAAAATCAAGTAAAAATTACGAGGCTGCTTAAAATATCAGAGACATCAAACGAGATATATGATATAATTAAACATGCACTGGCAATCCTGGTTGGCAGTGCCGCGGTTCGGGAGTCTTGCACACTCGCCGAACCACCTATAGAGGGTTTTTACGGATGCCAAAAGGTAATATAGCAAAAAAGAAAATAAATTACAACACTTTTTTATTCCAGCCCAATTTTTGTGCGCGCCTACGTCGCGATCCAACAAATTTTGAAGGATAGCCAATATCTTTCGCGCACTTCCCCCAATGCGACTTTGTTTGCCGAGGTTTCCCGTGCCTATCGGGAACTGCAAAATAGGAAACTAATACCATTATTGAGACAATACCGTCTCCGTAAGAATATGTGCAAGAAATGTGCCAATGTCAATAATCCATTGTAAAACACCGCGGACATTAGGTGAATCAAGGATGGTATCAAGAAGTATATCTTCACAGGTTGAGAAATAATTTTAGCGTTTACCAAAAAATTTTGAGGAATGGGTAAAAATTTTTAAGAGTTTATAGGTGGGTGGATAATAGATGTATCGAGTCTGGATTTTCAAAATTTGAATAAAAAACGGAAAACTAAATAACCCTATCCTGCATCCAACATTCCGTTGCAAATTCCGTGATTATATGTTAGTCTATTGGACATGAAAACCGAAGCGCGGATATCCTCAGCGATGAACACCCCTGGCGTAATCCTTTTAATCTCCTGCTACGAACTCGGACACCGACCCGCAGGACTTACGCGTCCACTCCACGCCCTTGAGGCAGCAGGATTTGCCCCTGACATAACTGATATTGCTGTTGAGCCTCTGGATGCTGAAAAAGTCAAACGCGCCCGGTTTATCGGCATCTCAGTCCCGATGCACACAGCACTGCGGCTTGGTGTTCATCTTTTGCACCGTATCCGGCAAATCAACCCGGAGGTCTCTATATGTATGTACGGACTTTATGCGACACTCAACGCTGACTATCTGCTATCACACGGTGTCGATTTTTGCCTTCCGTCTTCAGTAACCCCCCAACCCCCCTTATCAGGGGGGCAAGTTAGGGATGCGTCATCAGGGGGGCAGGCTACGGACACTTCAACGCAACTCGTTGCGTTGGTGCAATCTCTTGTGGAGGGAAAGCAGGTTGAGACACAGAAGACTGATTTCTATACTGCGAAACTGCCGCCGTTAGAGGAGTATGCCCAATTTGAGGATAAAGACGAGGTGCGGACTGTCGGGTATACGGAAACAACACACGGGTGCAAGCACCTCTGCACACACTGTCCTATACCGCCTGTTTATAAAGGTAAGTTTTTTGCTGTGAACCGGGAAATAGTGCTGGACGAGATTCAGAAACAAGTGGCTGAAGGTGCAATGCATATTACGTTCGGGGATCCGGATTTCCTCAACGGACCGATGCACGGACTTCGCATCCTCCGTACGATGCATGAAGCGTATCCAAATCTTACCTTCGATTTCACGACGAAGGTTGAGCATATTCTGAAGCATAGAAAGCATTTCCCAGAATTCGCACAACTCGGATGCAGGTTTGTTATCTCTGCCGTCGAATCACTGAGTGACACAGTATTAACGATTTTGGAGAAGCATCACACGCGTGCTGATGTCGAAACCGCAATTGACATCGTTCAGGGGACCGGTATCGCACTCCGTCCGACGTGGGTGCCGTTTACGCCGTGGACAACCTTAGATGATTATCTTGAGATATTCCAGTTTGTTGATACGCATCGTCTTGTGTATCACGTGGATCCCGTGCAGTATGCCGTTCGATTGTTAATTCCGCCGGGTTCATACCTACGCAACCGCCCTGAGACAAAAGCACTTCCACTCACCCTTGATGAAGCCGCTTTCAGTTATACATGGGTACATCCGGATGCACGGATGGATGAACTTCATAAAACGGTCAATGCCCTTGTTGAAAACGACGCGCGTGCCGGTGCGGATACCTTAGAGACCTTTTATCGGATATGGTCCCTCGCTGCGGATATGCGGAGTCAACCTTCACCGAAACAGAGTAGAGGTGTACATCAACCCGCACCACGGATTACTGAAGCATGGTTCTGCTGAGCAGAACCCACAGAAGGGCAGTTTGCCCCAATCCAATTTTTTTAACGATTGCGTTTTGCTCCGATTGGCCGGACCACCCAATCAGGTTTCACATAAAAATTTCATAGTACTATGAAAAAACGTTGAGTGAAAATTCCTCTTAAACATAGTTGTGGTCTGAGTTTATGGCATTTATTGGAATTTATATTTTTCGGGTTTTACTATGAAAACACGCAGTTATTCTGTTGTCAATAACCGATTTTGGTGATAGAATAAACACTCTATGAGATATTTCAGGTCTAATAAACTATCTGTTTTTACTTTAGGATTTTGGCTATAAAGGAGAACTATGCCGGAACAATTACAACAATTACTCAATTTGGAAACCGCCCCTATCGCGGTAACTTTTCACGATGCGAAACCAGAGGGTGTTTCCCGGACAGAAAAGGTCGAAGCCTCCGGTTGTACCTATTGGCGACGCGCAGCGGAAGGCAAAACTTTCTATACCGAAGCCTCCGACCACTACAACTGTCCAATCGGGTGTTATACACACAATGTTGAACTCCCGGATGCACAGATGAAGGAACTCGAAAACACGCTCGGACTGATGGGAGAACTCGGTTATATCGCTATGGAAGAGGTCCCGGGCATACCTCGACACGAAGATCCGTTTCAGAGTGCTGTCTATTCTCCTTTAGCGGATGCCACTGACACGCCTGATGTCGTTATCATCTCCGGCACACCGAGACAGATGATGCTTCTAACAGAAGCAGCGACCGCTGCTGGCATTGGTACTGAGAACGGGGTTATGGGTAGACCGACGTGTGCAGTTATTCCCGCTGTCATACAAGGTGGCGGGAGCGTGAGCAGTTTGGGATGTATCGGTAACCGTGTGTATACTGCACTCTCCGACGATGACTTCTATTTCGCTTTCCCCGGTGAACACATTGACGCGCTCGTCGAAAAGTTGGAGACGATTGTAAATGCGAATCGTGCGTTAGAGGAATATCACCAGCAACGCCAAGCAGGGATTTAAGAGTCATGCAAAAGGTTGCCGTTATTACGGGCGCAGCGAGTGGTATCGGAAGAGGATTGGCGGAACGGTTCGCAGCGGAAGGCATGAGGGTCGTTCTCGCTGATGTCGAAGAGAGAGCGTTAGTTAATCTTGAGACGGACTTAAAGGCTGAAGGTGCAACCGTTTTGGCTGTGAAAACAGATGTCTCAAATGCTGACGAGGTCGAGAATCTTGCAGAACAGACGGTGGATGTTTTCGGTGCGGTGCATATTCTCTGTAACAATGCTGGTGTTGTCTGTAGTCGTCCGATCTGGGAGCATACCCTTGCCGATTGGGAGTGGGTGTTGGGTGTTAACCTGTGGGGTGTGATTCACGGTATTCGCGCGTTTGTGCCGCGTATGCTCGCACAAGACGACGCGTGTCATATTGTGAATACTGCATCCATTTTGGGTTTAGTGGGCGGTAGTGGTGAAGGCATCTATAAGGTGAGCAAACACGGTGTCGTGGTGCTTTCGGAGACGCTCGCCGATGAATTGAAACAGAAAGAGGCGAATATTCAGGTGCATATTCTTTGTCCGGGTTGGGTTCGCACTGGAATTCTGGAGTCCTCTCGAAACCGTCCAGATGCATTGCAAAATCCAGAGACAGAGACACCACCACGTCAGGAAACTATTGGCGGTTCACGGAATGTCCGCACCGAGATGGAGGCGGGGCTGTTACCTACTGAGGTTGCAGAGCATGTCTATAACGCTATTCAGACGGGGACCTTCTATATTCACACACATCCTGAGCACAAGACGTGGGTTCGTGAACGTATGGAACGTATTCTTGCCTAACCATTTTTATAAAGTTCAGATTACATGGGAAAATGTAGTAGACAGTTAGATTAGGAGTTTGAGTAAAGTTTCGGAGTACGCGTGTAAAAATTGGAGAGACGATAGACTATAATGACAGCGAGGTTAAAATAATCAAATGAAACGTAGATTGGAAGTAGAATTAGATTTTATCACAGACTTATCGCCGTTGGAACTCGCGTCAAAAGTTGCCCCGCTCGTTCGCGAGGCCGTTGATGCGGTGAAACAGTCCTTGGATGCTGAATTGGAATTCGATATTTTTCTTATCCTTGATGGACACGAGGTTCGCTTCGTGATGGAGTCAATGTAACTTGCTCTGCCTACATTTATTACGTCAAATCAAGCACGCTCCATGCGCCTTCACCCTTTGTCAATGTTTCAAAGGCATTGTTAATCCGTTTCAAAGGGTAGGTCAGTATACTCATATACAGGAGTTTGGATGGTCCGAACAGGCTGGCACTGTTCCCATACTGCTTGATGTAAGCGTTCAACAGTCTCTGGAGAAAAGTGTTGTTCTCCTGTCTCAATGTTGACTCGAGCCGGAACATTTTCAATTAAAAAGAACCGTCCGTTCAATTCAATAGAGTACGTCACATTCTTCTCAATTAAGGTTTCATTCCAAACTGCTTTGTTAGACATTTTTTCCTCTCAATTTGAAATTGGTCCATCGTAATGGGTCTGGTTCGTATAAAGTTATAATCTTGACTAGGGGTCTTGATGGATAACTACACTGAATGTGCAGAGGTCTTCTTGATCGCGTAAATCCCAAAATTAGGCAACTCGGACCGTATTTATCATTCGGGTAATCTTCAATTATTTCACACTGTTCAATAACTTCACGAATTTCTTGCACCCGGATCTGACGAATAATACTTTGATCCGTAGCATGTTGTGAGAACTCAAACTGTCCATTTCTTATTTTCCTTCGGATCTCATTAAGAATTGTCATAAAACTGTTAGACTTATTGGATTGTCAATATCAATAGAAAAATTACGCCTGAAAAACTTCCATCCCAATTATGAGGGCATGTTAAGTTAAGTCCAAAACGCTCCGTGCGACTTCACCTTTTGCCAACGCTTCAAATGCGTCGTTAATCCCTTCTAACGGATAGGTACGCGTAACGAGTTCGTCGAGTTTAAGTTGCCCACCTTTATAGAGCGAAACTAAGCGTGGGAAATCCACATGCGGGCGTGCAGTGCCGTACATTGAACCGATAACCATCTTCTCCGGCATCAGCATCCGTGCATCAAATTCGACAGGCGTGTTCTCCGGTGCGTGTCCAACGAAGACCGTCACACCTCTGCTTCGCGTACAGAGAATCGCTTGCCGGAACGTTTCCCCGATCAGCCCAATCGCTTCAAATGCGTAGTGGACACCGCGTCCGTCGGTAATCTCCTTAATCCGTTCTACGGGATCTACTTCGGAGGCGTTAACGGTATGCGTGGCACCGAACTGTTTACCAAGTTCGAGTTTGTTGTCAAGGACATCAACGGCAATAACAGGTTCACCCCCAGCGAGTGCGGCACCTTGGATGCAATTTAACCCGACCCCGCCGCATCCGAAGACAGCTACTGAGCTGCCCGGTGAAACCTGAGCAGTATTGATAGCGGCACCAACACCTGTCATCACACCACATCCGATGAGTGCTGCCTGTGCCAACGGCATGTCTTTATCAATCGGTACGACAGCATCTTGAGGCACGAGTGTCTCGGTACCGAAGGTCCCTAACCCCGCCATCTGGTCGATTTCATGTCCGCCCGTTTTTGTGGTAGGTCTACCGGAGCCGTCAGCGGGAAGCGCGCATAAGTTCGGATACCCCTTCTGGCACATCTCGCAAAACCCGCAGTTCCGTTTCCATGAAAGGATAACGTGGTCACCGACTTGGACTTGGGTTACGTCGCTGCCAATCTCTTCTATGATGCCAGCCCCTTCATGTCCAAGAATAACAGGTAACCTGACGAAGGGCCAGTCGCCTTTAACGACGTGCCAATCGGAGTGACAAACACCGCTGGCGATCAGTCGTACCCGCACCTGATTCGGTCTTGGACGCGGTAAGTCAAACTCTTCAATTTTTAAGTACGTGTCAGTTTCATACAATACTGCGGCTTTCATGGGTCCCTCCGAGATTTATAGTAAAGCACGAAAATAAGTTGGCACTCCACGATAACGTCGCCCGCTCGTAGGGGTGTTTTTGCTGGGGTGTTTCTTCGGGGTCACCCAGCCCCTACGAGCAACTGCGTGTCCAAATAATTATGGGCTTTACTATAATATGTGAAATTCCACTTATTTTTTTTCAAAATAGAGGCTATCGTTAAGAAAAGGGATTAAGGCAAAAGTTACGGCTTGCGTGTAGTTCAGCAATCTATCCACTACACCGTTTGTGAAAAAACCGCTGGCACTCTGTTTCTCTCTCGTGTTGAAATCTCCGGTAAGTTCATCAATGATGTGTCCTAATTCAATGCCTGCCAAAAGTTTTTCGACGATCCAGTTTGGTAATTCATACAAGCCAGATGTGCCAACACTTTCTCGGTGCTGTTGATCCAATATGTGGATGACGGTAAATTGGAACCATCTGTTATGTAGTTGAAGTACCCCACCCTCAATACCGAGGAAAAAGTTGGCGTTTAGATGCTGTTCGTCGTTGATCCGCTTTGTATGTTCGGCACGGTTCTTGGCACCGACGAAGGTGTCTTGATTAAAGGGTTGAGCAGAAACGCCGGAGTCAACGGATAATCCATGAATCTCCAACGGATTGAAAAATTTTGAGAAACTTTGTCGGGCACTCTCAATTTTGACGCTATTTTCTGAACCGATTAAAACTTTAGTAGGTTTCATAGGCATTATTATATCACTTTCAAAAAGAGAGGCAAGGAAGATTTAGAATTGACATCTGTCCCCGAAAAAAGATATAATAATTAGACGGACTGTTCAGTATGAGAAGCCGTAAAGTACACCTAAAACCGACAAGGGGAGGATTGATGTGTTTCGCTTTAACTTGCTCTGCAAGCCTATATTAAAAAATCAACGCGTTTTACTTGTTAGCATCTGCGTACTTGTGATGCTTTCATGTGGAAGTGGAGAGATTCAGAATTTTGAAGGCATCGCGATCCATGCGGATCCGCGTGTCGATAGGATTGATTTAAGGATCTATTTGGTTGACAGAAATGGCACGCCGTTGATATGGAATCAAAGCATTCTCAGTCCGAGTGTCGGTGTGAGTACGATCTCTGAAGCGGATTTTACGACTAACGTCAAAGTCTACTCTATGCGCAATGGCGAGAAACATCGGAAAGTCTACGATGGACGGTTGATAGACCTCCGCTGGTCGCAGGAGCTGAATAGGTTGGATCGCCTCATGACCGCGGAGATCCCACGTGCCTTTATCGAAGAAGACCCCGAACGCGATACCCCTTTAGGTATCATCACGGTTGAAATCCAGACAGAGAAGCAGGGACCTTTCACAGATACCTTAGAAAAGGCTGAAATCTATAAATTCTAAACTAATTTATCACGATAGGAAGCACACACCGTGCCCCGTCCCCCAACGCATCCGCTTGAAGGGTCGTTTGTTATTAGAAAACGCAACCGCTTTTTACTGAAAACTGAAAACCGATAACTGGGAACTACTAAAAAATATGCCTATTCACACACAGGACTACCGACATTGGGAAGGAACGCTCAACCCTAACCATTACACACGATGGTGGATTATCACAAAAGCAGAACTCAAACTGCTGGCACAACGCAAAATTGTCCGATTAATTGTTGCTATTCCTCCCGCAATCTACATTTTGGTTCACGCAGTTCTTATCTACATCCAGAATCAGTTCCCGGAAACGGCATTTTTGTTTAACATTGACAACGAGTTTTTTCAGAACTTCCTATTCCGAAACCCCGGCACAGGCCCCCCTACCTCATTTCTCATCGCGCTGATCGCTATTTTCGGTGGCTCGGGATTAATCGCTACAGATCTGAAGAATAACACGCTCGCCCTCTACCTCTCAAAACCCATCTCATGGATAGATTATCTCATCGGGAAATTCGCAGTCATTGGGATCCTACTTGGTTTTCTCACGGTGGTGCCTGGGCTTCTGCTATTTCTGGAGCAGGCACTGTTAGCGGACGTGTCCTTTCTGAAAGAGAACTATTGGATACCTTTTCCGATTATCGCCTATTCTGCACTACTTATCCTCTCTGCCAGCCTGTTGATGCTACTTTTCTCATCACTGACTTCAAACCCTCGCTATGCCACAATCGGTTTCTGCGCTGTATGGTTTGGCTCGCCTGCCATCCAGCAACTGCTCAAAGTGATTACCCGGACCAGTAAAACGGCTGTCGTCTCGCTTTGGGCAAACTACGAGATTCTGGGTTCAGTACTCTTTGACGGTCCACAGAGTCATGCTGTACATTGGGTTTGGTCGCTTCTTATCGTGCTCGCGCTGATAGTTCTCTGCCTCTTCGTGCTCCACCGTCGGATTCGTGCGGTTGAAATTGTTAAGTAACTGTTAGCGGAGTCTTGCGCCGTTTGCATCCCACATCTCACGCTCCGAATAGATCTGTGGTGGTGTTATCGGTGCCAGCGTTGGCAACCAATCCTCGCGGAATTGCTGAACCAATCGTACCGCATTCTGATAGGCGATCCGTTCTTTTGTTTCCTCGTCAAGGGGCGCCGCCTCAATCTGTGCTTGAACTAACCGGAAATCGTAGTAGGGCAGATCGCTCCCGAACATAATCCTATCACTGCCGAGGTTATTGACGAGATGTACCAAGTCCCAACTTTCATCTGCGCCTTCCGGCTTCTGTGCTACGTCAAACCAGACATTCTCACACATTCCACATTGGGCAATGGCATCGAGGTGTCCGGCTTTGCTCATTGAAACATGCCCGATGATAAACGTTACTGATGGGAATCGTCTCGCGTAAGTTGCGATGTTTTGCGTGGAACCTGCCTGATGTAATAGGCAGAGTCCGTTGTGCATCGCTACCACTTCAAGGAATGCGTGCAGCTCACCGCCGAGGGAATGTCCTGACAGTCCCGGATGACACATAAATCCGACTAAACCGTCTTCTTGCATTGCTCTATCAAGTTCATCCACACCAGCCTGTTCGTGTCGAACTTCAACGTTGCCGAGTCCGATCGGAAAACGTTCTGGGTGGAGTTTGCAGGCATTGGCAACCGTCTCGTGTTGGGCGCGCGTATCTAATACACCGCGTGCCTGCGGTCCTCCGCCTGTTGGACACGGAATTGCACCGATAACATTTGCTGAAGCCATTCTTGCGAGACATCGTCCAACACTCTGCCCTATAGTTGGGGCGCGTGATACGGTCATGCCGATGTGGCAGTGTACATCAAAATAGGGACGCATTTTTTAATTATTCCTTGCGGTTCGGTGAGGCGAGTTTAGCAAATGCGTGCTTTTCCGTAGTGCTGAAGAAACACCCCACCAAAAACCCCTCCATTTCACTACGGGCTACGCGTTCTGGCTAATATTCTTTTAACGCTCCACGGGCGCAATTCCGCCGTTAAAATTCCGGTACAGGCGTGTAAGTATTAAAACCGTCTGTTCTATCTTTGCCCTGCAACAGATAGATATAGTGTGCGCGCCGCCACTCTGCACCGGGGTAACGGACATCTGCTGGCATATAGCGCATTGTGTAGCCGCATCGCCGTTTTTCGGAAACGTTCGGACTTGAGTTGTGGATTGTCCACGCATCGTGGAAATGACACTCGCCGACCTCTAATTCCAAGTTGACTATCTTGGATGTGTCAAGGTCATCTTCCACCACTTCGCTTCCGAACAGCATATTTTTTCGATCAACAGATTCATAACGGCGATCGCGTAAGTTGTGGCTGCCGGGGATGACGCGCATGCAGCCGTTTTCGACCTTCGATTCATCAACTGCCAGCCACATCGTGATAACGTGCATCGGATCAAGCGACTCACCCCAGTAGACCCCGTCTTGGTGCCATGGGACTGCCATGCCATCGTTCTCGCGTTTGCTAATAAAATGGCTTGACCAGAGGACGATATCCGGTCCGATAAACCGCTCGATCACCTTCAACACACGTGGATGTGTCAGGTATTTGAACAGATAAGGATGCGCAAAATGCGGCACATCCATCTGCTCTGGACGCCTACCGTCCGGCAAATTTTCGATCATATCGTCCACATAATCCCGAAGTTCATCTAACTCCGGTTTCGTGAAGATGCGTCCATAAGCGAGATACCCGTTTTCTTTGTAAAATTTGACCTGCTCATCAGAGACAGTCGTTTCCAGTTGCCAGTCCATGTGTCACCTGTTTCTCTAAAATTTCGATCCATCACTGTCGGCGTTTCAAACGTCATCAGCAACGGAGTTTAGTTGATTATAAATTCTACCGTCTCATCCAAAACCCGAAAGCCCAAACAGCACATTCAACTCAAAAGAGAAAGTTTATTTCCTTTTTATTTTCGCCCAGGTGGTAGCCAATTTATCATTTGGTGAAACCGCCTCTGCTCCCAACGTCCGCGCAAGCCCTTTTTCGGCAATTTCTGTTATCTGATCCTCAGTCAACACAACGTTGAAGAGTGCCGCTTCATCTATTGCTCCATCCACAAGACTTCGGGAGGCAACACCGGCTTCACCCCCAATAGTAAAGGGTTTATGGTTATCTTCATTCTCTTTTTGCTGCGCGGAAATATCTTTTTCAGCCTCCAGTTTTCCATCACGGTACAATTTCATGGCACCCTTTCGGTCAGCAGTTGCAGCGAGATGGTACCATTTCCCATCGTTGATAGGCGATGTTCCAAAGAGATGAACGCCTGCCCCTTGTGCCAATCCAAACCAAAACAGCGGTTTTCCTTTGTTATTCGGATCAAGATTCCCGCGAACGCACAAGAGGTAGCCGTGCCTCGGCATAGCGAAATCAGCCTTTTCGATAATAGTTGCGTGCCAATCGTCGGCGGTTTTAGAATACTTGAACCATGCTAACATAGAAAAATTTGCTTTGCCGACGTTCAGGAGCGGTGAAGTGCCAGCGTTAACCAATCCACCACTTTTGAATTCCAATCCACCGTCGAATTTGCCATCCGTCCACTTCACAGGGTCTAAGAACTCCGCATCGAGCGCGTTTTCCGTTAAGTCCTTGGCGAGATCGCCGCCATCCTCGTTGAAGAGCCAGACGGCTACTGCCGTGGCGGGGTCAATTGCGGTGTGTCCTTGCGTGGTAAACAGCAGGACGGCAGCACCTATAACAGACCAGAAAATGCTCGGTTTTTGATATCTACCTCTCATCTGTATTACCTCCAAGATTATTTGCTTTGGATTTTGACACACATTTGTATCAAATGTCAAGCATTTTTTTATAGTAAAGTTTAGAATTAATAGGACACTCCGCACCGGTTCGGTTAGGAAACCGAACCTACCGGGGGGATGAAGTGTCTCTTTATTTTTAGGATTCACTATAGTTGTCAGTAAATGTCGCGACCACAGATCGCTCCTACAAGAAAAATCCACCAATGAATCGCGACCACAGGGCCCCGTAGGTTGGGTAGAGCGGAACAGAAAAGGCGGATGTAGGTGTTCCAAATACACGTGAAATCCGAGATGGCATCATATCCACACAAGGATGCAGCGAAACCCAACTTCATACTGTGCTGGTAATGGCATCGGAAACCGAGACGTTGGGTTTCTCTGGGTTTCTGTTGAATGTAGGTGGATGGAGCGGTTGCATGTTTCTCTGCCTTTTCAGGGATTTGAGGGTATCCGTTCAACCCAACCTACGGGACGCTGCGTTTTTTCTTAAATTGACACCTATGCTCCCACAAAAAAATCCATTATTCGTTGACTTTTGGGTTTAGTATGCTACAATATTGTCCGTAGTTATCAATATTATGATGTGGATTCTACAACCACATTACTGTTTTATACGAAACCTAACATATCCTATACTGAGGGAAACATGAACTTTAGCAAACGATTTTATACGTTGGCTTTCTTGATGATGTTGTCTATATCTTTACCGGTTGTTGCTGATGAGGAGACCGAAGAAGTTGTTCGGTTGGAAGATGTCGTGGTTACTGCACGTAAACGTGAGCAGCGATCTTTTGAGGTACCGCTCTCCGTTTCAACACTCCAGGGTGAGAAATTCGACACGATACGCTCATCGGGTATGGATGTACGTTTTTTGTCGAACCGCACGCCGAGTTTACAGATCGAATCGTCGTTTGGACGTATCTTTCCGCGCTTTTATATCCGCGGTCTCGGCAATACGGACTTCGACCTCAACGCTTCGCAGCCGGTTTCGCTGCTCTACGACGGCGTTGTGCTTGAAAACGCTTTGCTAAAGGGATTTCCCGCCTTTGACTTGGATCGGGTTGAGGTGTTGCGGGGCCCACAAGGTACACTCTTCGGACGCAATACGCCCGCGGGGATTGTAAAATTTGAATCGGCGCGTCCGACACAGATCCTTGAAGGATACGTACGGGTGAATTACGGTCGATTTAACAGCAGTAATTTTGAAAGTGCTGTATCGGGTCCGATCGTTCCGTCTGTGCTTTCTGCTCGGCTTTCATTGCTTGTACAGCGGCGAGACGACTGGGTGGACAACCAACATACCGGTGAAGATGATACCTTAGGTGGACATCAAGACTTTGCAGGTCGCCTACAGTTGTTGTGGACACCTATCCCGGAGTTGGAAACACGATTCAAATTCCATGCCCGCGATCTCGACGGCACTGCACGCCTGTTCCGCGCCAATATCCTGTCACAGGGTGAAGGTGGACTGGTGCAGGATTTTTCTCGGGGCAGTATTGCACATGACGGACGTAATGAGCAGACGTTAAGCACACAAGGTTTGAGCGTTGAAGTACGCTACGATATTGGGGACTTCCAACTGGTGACGTTGACAGGCTTTGAACGACTGACCAATTTCTCGCGCGGAGACATCGACGGCGGATACGGTGCTGCGTTTCTGCCAGTAAGCGGTCCCGGTGAGATTCCCTTCCCTTCTGAAACCGCGTCTGGTATTCCGAATCTGCGACAATTTAGCCAAGAAGTACGCTTGATGAGTCCAGCCGCGCGCCGTCTCACCTACCAGCTCGGTTTATACTATTTTTCGGAATTCGTGGAGATGGAGGATTTCAACTATGATACACTCGCTGAGGGAGCTTTGGATGGTGTCGCGCGACAAGAGCAGGCATCCACAGCACAAGCGGCATTCGCAGCGTTAACCTTCCAAATGCTTGAGAACCTCGAACTCGGTGCGGGGCTACGATTGTCGCATGATGCGAAGGACTATACAGCATGGCGGGATCAAGCACCCGCTGTTACTGGGGCAGGTCCACTCGGTCCTATCCACGAGAACCCCGAAGACACCGTCTGGAGCGGAGATATGAGCCTCCGCTATCAAGTGGCACCGAGTGTGCAGACGTATCTCCGCGCGGCGCGAGGCTTTCGGGCACCGAGTATTCAAGGACGCTTGTTGTTTGGTGATGCTGTCACAGTCGCGGATACCGAGACGATTCTCTCCTTTGAAGGCGGCACGAAATTACGTTTGTGGGACCAGCGGTTGCATCTGAATATGGCGGCGTTCCACTATTTTATGCAGGATCAACAACTCACTGCGGTGGGTGGCGAAACCAATTTCAACCGGTTAGTGAACGCTGATAGCACTATTGGACGCGGCGTTGAAGCGGAGTTGATTTTTATGCCAATCACTGCCCTTGAGGTTTCAGCGGGATTTAGTTACAACCAGACGCGGATTGACGATCCGAATTTGGCGATACAGGGGTGTGGTGCGCCGTGTACGATGTTGGATCCGTCTGTTGCTGATGGAATTTACGCCATTGATGGCAACAGTCTGCCGCAGGCTCCGGGTTGGATTGCAGACATAGCACTGCATTATATTCTCGACCTACCAGCAGGTGCGCGCCTCATTGCGTCCACGGACTGGGCATATCGTAGCCGAGTCCGGTTCTTTCTCTACGATTCTGTAGAGTTTGCCGACGATTGGCTTTTGGTTGGCGGTGTCCGACTTGCGTGCCTATTACCGTATAGCGACATAGAGGTAGCACTTATAGGACGGAACATCCTCAACGACACGTCTGCGACAGGTGGTATCGATTTCAACAATCTGACGGGCTATGTCAATGAACCGCGATTTTGGAGTCTGGAAATAGGGCGGCGTTTTTAAGAGCTGATGCGGTTGGGAAACCATCGCTACGTGGAAACCAAGGGATGAAGGTAAGTGCCGCTCGCTCAAAAAGCGTTTGCGACTATCACTAAATCCTGTATATTCACAACACCATCACCATTGAGATCGGGCTCCGCTTCACCAAGCGCATTCGCAACTATCACTAAGTCTTGGATATTCACTGTCCCATCGCCATTGACATCTACTATGGGAGGGGTTTCTAACCCTGATTCTGATTTCAGATAAATTTCGCCATCTAAATCTGGGAGGGTATGTGAGCGTTGGTCTTCCACACCGCTGGCAACGCCTGATACATTCTCTGGAAGTTCAATCTGCTGCTCCTTACCAGAGCGATTATACACCGCCCAGCCGTTGGTATACTCACGGATAAATACGCCTTCGATAGCAACACGTTCTCCATTTTTGTAGGGTTGCCCCTTTTCACCAATAGGGCGACCCAACGGAGCATCATAGAAAGGGTGCCAGTAAACCTCGGGACCATACTTACCGAATAGCGTGAGATAGTTAACATAGCCATCAGAAAGCGTTAGACTCATGGTTGTGAAAGTGCGCATCCACTGCTTGTTGCGAGGAGAATCTGGGGGTTCTGTATCAATAGTGAACGCGTTTAAACTGTTGATACGCGGCTCGCGAAAATTAGATTCCGACCAGACCAAGGTGTCCTCAATATCCAAAAGGTTTGCCAGCGTATAACCGAGATGAACAGGCACACCTTCAATTTCCTCCACCCTCATAGGGTGTGTTTCTATGAAAGCACCGTTGATATATTCTGCCCATCTCGGAATCTTGCTTTCACCGGTGTTTACCATTATTAACATATCGTCCCCTATGATGGCACGCGCCCCTTGTATAATACGGTCTCGGGCGATATATCCTTCTGCTTGTGTGCGACCTGTCCGGGATTCCAAGAGTCCTGCCCCTCCGCTCCAATGATCAAAAAAGATGCCATCAAACAGCCCACACGCTTTGATAGCTCGCACTTGATCGAAAACGAATTCTTGGGTCTCAGGGAGTGTGAAATCTAAAAACGCAACTTCACCATCTCCTCCTATAATACGGTTTCCATTTTTGTCTCGAAGATAGAGATCTCGCAAAACACCATCTTCAGGATACAGCTGGGCAGGCAGTCCACTGTAATATCGAATCGGCACAAGCAATATTGCGTTTGGATTAAACGCCAAGATCGCCTTTCGGCGTTGCTTGGCATCCTCAATATTGGCTGTGCCTGCTGCTATTAATCGGACCCGTTCGCCACTACCGGGTTGATTAAATGCCCATTCGAGCTGAAGCGTTTGAGGTGAACCGAAATGGAGATCGAAATAAGCCATCGGCGTAATCTCGGAGGTCTCTGGTCTTAGTATGACTGGCAGCTTATTAGGAACGTAAGCCCAGGATCCGAAGACGGATGGATATTCACGATTTTCAATGCGGTCAGCAAAAGGGATACCCGGGACGTTACACGTTTCATCGTATACGAACTCTGTCAACTTTGCTGTTGGAATCTCAGAAATATCGCTACTCCTGTTGTGCTGGATTTCGAGCCATTCGAGGTTCACCAACTCCGCAAGCGGTGAGAAATCTTCAATCTGATTGAAGGCAAGCTTGAGCACCCTTAGGTTTACCAAGTTCGCAAGCGGTGAAACATCGACAATCTGGTTGCCCCATATAGTTAGCGTCTCAAGGTTCACAAGACCTGCAAGAGGCGTTATATCTGAAATCGGACCCCTGTTGAAACCAAGGAATCTGAGGTTCGTCAAATCCGCAATCGGACGCAGGTCCCGCACACGATGATCCCAAAGAAGAAGAGAGTGAAGGTTTACAGCATACTCCAAACCGGTTAGATCACTGAGCTCTGCGGTTATGTCCACTCTATTTGATGCCAACACAAGCAATCGAGACATATCCGCTTTCGTCAAGGGTGTATCAGCATCTATTTTCAGTTCCTGACGAACTGCCATTCGGAGAATCGGATCCGGCATCCACGCCTCAGCAGCTTCGGCATAGATGGAAGCATTGTAGACAAACATACCCATAACAGATATGAATGTTAACTGAAGACATAACGATTTACACAATATCTTTTTCATTGTCATAGGATAATCTCCTGACTCAAAATGCATTTGCTACAATCACTAAATCTTGTATATTCACAACACCATCGCCATTGAGATCGGGCTCCGTTTCGCCAAGCGCATTCGCGACTATCACTAAATCTTGGATATTCACAACGCCATCGCCGTTGACATCCACGGTAGGAGCGGTTTCTAACCCTGATTCTGATTTCAGATAAATCTCACCATCTAAGTCAGGTAGCACGTGCGAGTGTTTCTCCTTCACACCACTTTCAACGCCGGACACCGCTTCAGAGAACTCAATCTGCTGTTCCGTGCCACTGCGATTATACACCGCCCAACCGTTGGTGAACTCTCGGATGAATAAACCTTCTCGGTTCTCGTAAAGTTGACCCTTCGTTTCATCGCCGCCGACTGGAAGACCCAACGGAGCGTCATAGAAGTTATCCCAAATATGGTCATGGAGATGCGAATGTTTTATGCCTCGATCGTGTGTTTTCGAGTGTTCTTTCCATATATCAGAAAGATGCTCATGTTCTGGAGATAAGATTCCGCTGACGAAATTCACATAGCCGTCTGAATGCGTTAGACCCATTGTTGTAAAAAGTCGCATCCATTGTTGGTTTCTTGGACTGTCAAGCGGCTCTGTTTTATCTGCCCAACCCTCTAAACAATTGATCTGGGGCTCCCGAAGATTCTGCTCTGCCCAGAGCAAGGTGCTTTCAATCTCTGCCAGACCTGCATGAGAATAAGGGTCTATAGTTTCCATGAAAGTTCCATTTACGTAGGGTGCCGAACGTGGGATCTTGGAGCGATTGGTGTTGACAATGATCAGAAAGTCGTCTCTGACTTCATCAACTCCCTCGCGGATCCGCCGAAGCATTGTAATCGCTGCTTCGTGGACATCATAAGTATAGTAGGGAGCCATCTCCCTGTTGCGCCAATCATCTCGCCACACATCGAAAAAAATGCCATCAAAGAGTCCGCATTTCGCAAGCGCAACCGCTCGTCTCACCATATAGTCTTGATATCCAGGGTATGTGAAGTCAATAAGAAGTGTCCCATGATCCTCCGCCTGAATTATATTCCCCAATTCGTCTCGTGCCCAATAGGGCCAATCGTCTGGATACTCACCGGGGTTTGCAGCCCAATAGTTCATCGCAACAATAAAAATCATGTTCGGGTTGCGAGAAAGTAGGTCATCCCGCTGTTTCCTGGCGGTTTCAATATGCACCAAGTGTTTTAGACCTTCAGATGTTGAAAGCCACATCGTGGAATTAAACAGCAGGCCACTCCAGGTCAGGTCATGATATGCCCAGGCTTCCCTCCATGTTAGCTCTGGTAAGTTGATGATTATCCCTCCCCCGAATGCTCCGAAAATTGAGGGATATTCGCGATTCTCAACTCGCTCAGGGATCGGGACACCCTCTAAGTCACAGGTTTCATCGTATCCGAATTGCATCAGCTTTGATAGGGGAAGCGTGGAAAGCAAATTCTTTGTATTGCCATAGATCTCAAGATTTTCAAGATTCTCTAATCCCACAAGCGGCGATAGGTCTGGAATCTGATTGCTAACAAGTGAAAGCTTTTTTAGGTTCACCAATCCCGCAAGCGGCGAAACATCTACGATTTGGTTATTCGACAATCCCAGCAATTCAAGACTTTCTAACCCCGCAAGCGGTGATAGGTCTGTAATTTCGTTGGTTCCTAAATCCAAAAAAACAAGTCCTGTTAGGCCTGACAAAGGAGATAAATCGCTGATCTTGTTCTGTGGCAGAACAAGGAACTGCAAATCAGTTGCATGCTCTAAGCCGGTAAGATCAACAATCCCCTTATTTATAGCCCGAAGACTTGTTAGGCGTAGTTGAACATACGCCTGTGTCAAGGGGGTATCTGCGGGAACACCAAGTTTTTCCCGGACAGCCTCTCGGAGTGCAGGATCCGGCATCCACTCTTCTTCATTTTCTGCGTAGGCAAAAGTGTTATAGACAAATATGCCCATAACGGATAAAAGCAAAAACTGAAGCCCTAACGATTTACACAATTTTTCTTTTATTGTCATCAGCGAATCTCCTTATTCAAAACGCATTCGCCACAATAACTAAATCCTGTATATTCACGACACCATCACCATTGACATCCACAGATGAACCGGTTTCCTATTTCAGATAAATCTCACCGTCTAAATCAGAGAGGGTGTGATTAACACCAATAGTCCCGCTTGCGACACCAGTGGCTTGCATGGGGAGTTGTATATCCCGTGCCTTTCCGCTGCGATTGTAGACCGCCCAACCATTGGTGAACTCACGTATAAATAAACCCTCAACCCTATGTCCCTGACTATTATGATAAAGTTGCGCCTTCTTGCCCACAGGGCGACCCAATGGGGCATCCCAAAATGGATACCAATAGTGTTGGTGGTTGTGAAGATGCGATTTGCCTTCTATATGCGCCCTCTCATGTCCTGGCCAGATCTCGTATTCATGTTCATGGATGATGCCCATTACCCCGATGTTGTAACAAACGTAGCCATCGGAATGTGTGAGACTCAGGGTTGTAATGAGGCGCATCCTTTGCTGGTTACGCGGGGAATCTGGTGGCTCAAGCGATATGCCACGCCCTTCAAGCGCATTTATTTGTGGTTCACGAAAATTCTGCTCCGACCATAATAACGTGCTTTCAATTTCACGGAGTCCAGCATGCGTGTAACCTGTGTCCTGTTCGTCCAGAATCGCTTCCATGAACATCCCATTAACGTAGGGTGCCGAAAGGGGTGCTGGACGCTGGTTCGTTTTGACGATAATCAGAAAATCGTCACCAACAAACTCACGGATACGGCGTACCATAGAGACTCTTGCCGCCCCCTCGGCTTCAACACTTCGATAATAAACACCTTGGTCATTATTAAGCGTAGCCTCATCTTCCTGCCACCGCCCCAAGAAGATACCGTCGTAGAGACCACATTTTGCTACAGCAACGGCTTTCTGAACGAGAATATCCTGAACGACAGGGTGTGTAAAGTCTATCAGGCAGTCTGAAGCACCAGCGTAAACGCGAACGCGATTGCCGTTCTTATCTCTTATCCAATACGGCCAATCTTCAGGATAATCCCCAAGATTAGCATCCGTGTAGTCAAGACTCACAAGTCTTACAAAGTTAGGATTTTGTGAAAGAAGATACTCTCTTTTCCAGTGCGCATCGTCTATTCTGCCAAAGAGCCGCATTCCTTCAGGTGTGGGATGCCATTGCAGGTGAAACCCCGGTCCACCCCAAAACAGATCGTGATGTGTGACGGCTTCATCATCAGATAAGTTTGGTAAGTTGAGAATATTGTTCCCCGCCCACGCTGCAAAGATTGACGGGTAATCTCTCTCTTTGATACGCGGTGCTACTGCAACCCTCGGTATATAATCGCCGACCCGAAAATTGCCTTTAATTTTTACAACCTCTAAGTGACACAACCCATTGAGGGGTGAAAAATCCCTAATATCGTTATTCTGTATTGACAACTTTTTCAGATTGACTAACCCAGTGAGTGGCGAAATATTTTCTATTTCGTTCCGCCAAATGTGTAAAGTCTCTAAACGCGTGAGTGCTGCGAGCGGGCGGAGGTCTGAAATCTGGTTGCCTCCCAGATCAAGAAAACCGAGTTCCGTTAGACCGGACAAAGGTGATATATCGTGAATCTTGTTCTCTATCAGAACAAGTGCCTGCAAATCGGTCGCATGCTCTATACCTGTAAGATCGGCAATCTCTTTGCCTCGCACATCAAGGCTTGTCAAGCGTCGTTGAAGATATGCTTCGGTCAAAGGGACATCTGACGGAATATCAAGTTTTTCGCGAATCGCCTGTCGCAGTGCGGGATCCGGCATCCAATGCGCCTCCGAAACGCTGAGTGAATCCTCCGCGGCACTGGGCGTTGAATCCCGGTCAGCAGCTTGCAAGCCAGCACCGCGAGTTTCACTGGCGACGGTCCGCCCGATCTGATTTCGTACGGCCGGTTTTATGGCGATATCAAGCACAATAGGTGCCTCAATAATTTCGACTGTCGGTTCAGATGCAGCCTCGAAACTATAGGGTCTCTGAAAACGGAGGAGGTGTTGATTGCTCACACCGAGCAATAACGCAACCAAAACCACGGCAGTACCGACAGCTGCCCATGGGAGCAACGGTTTTCCAGCTGCGGTCGGTGTCGGGTTAATGTCAGCGATTCGCCGCATAATGTTCGGTCTTACATTCGCTGATAACTGTACACCGCCGAGAAACTCTTGGACAAAGAGATCTTCTTGCTGTTTTAAACGTTTGCGCGCCCGATGCAGACGACTACTTATCGTTTTGACAGAGACCCCTAAGAACTTGCTAATCTCCTTCATCGTCATTTCACCGAGATAGTAAAGGGTTACGACCGTGCGTTCGCTCTCTGGCAGCTTTTCAAGAAGTTTTTTGACAATTTCATGGCGACGTTCAGTCGCTTCTGACTCACGGTGTTCCGCCACATAACGCGCATAGGTTACATCGTCTATTTCTTTCACAGACATCTCCTCCAGCGATCGCATCGCAGGTTTCTTCTTTCGGAGCCAATCGGTGCATAGATTATTTGTAATGACATATAGCCACCCCACAAATTGATGCGGATTTTTGAGTGTCGCGAGTTTTTTGTACGCTTGGAGAAAGGCATCTTGCGTAATATCTTCAGCATCGTGAAAATCACCAACCTTCCGCCACGCGAGGGCGTGAACGCCTTTTTCATACTTTTCAACCAAAGTATTAAACGCTGCGTCGTCACCCGATAAAACCCTACGAATCAGTTGAACATCGTCTACTCTTTCCAAGATTCCTCTCCCAACGAACAAATTGCGGTGTGTTCATATTTGCTAAAAACTGAATCAAATCTTGAAGATTGCAGCATTAAGAAATACGATACAGTTATCCCCTCTATTATTAAAGACGAATTTACGAGCAGAAAAACTGCATAAAAAGCAAAAAATGTAAATTTATGAGGAATATAGGCGGGTTTTCTACTTGCAAAAAGGAGAAAAGACGAGGCACGATGACCTCGTCTAACAAAAATGCGGGTGTTGTTTGAACTTTGTCAGTTCCGAAGAGGTGTCTCCTATGATTTCTGGTTTCTTACTCAAACGCATTCGCGACTATCACGAGATCCAAGACGTTGACTATCCCATCGCCATTCAGATCCGGTTCGGATTCACCAAAAGCGTTAGCGACTATCACGAGATCCAAGACATTCACCACGCCATCACCATTGACATCCGCCGCCACGATGAGGGTTTTCAAAAAAATCTCGCCATCTAAATCAGGAATAGTGTGTTCAATAGCGGTAATCCGGCTTTCTACGCCACTTGATTTGACGGGAAGCTTGACAATCTGCTCTTCTCCGCTCCGATTATAGACTGCCCAGCCGTTAGTGAACTCACGGATAAACAGACCTTCTCTATCCTCATAACGTTGAAATTTCTCTCCTATCGGACGACCCAAGTCGGCATACCAAAAATCGTAACAGTAATGCTCGTGATGGTGCTCATGAACAATGCTTCTTGCGTGTAGGTCATCATGGTCAGGCCCACCAACCCAATGACTATCATGTACGTGATTCTGTCTATCACGTAAATTAACGCCCATCGTGTAAGTAAAAAATCCGTCCGAATGCGTCAAATACAACGCTGTTAAGCACCGCATAGCCTGTAGGTTTTCAGGACTCATCGGGGATTGAATCCCAATTCCTTCTGCTTCAAAACACGGTATCTGTGGGAAGCGACACTCTGATTCAACCCAGCGGAAACCCTCCTCAAGCCACAGCATAGAAAGATGTTCAAAGTCATCAGGCATTGCATGACGAAACGTCTCCGTGAACACACCATTAATATAGGGGGCAGAATACTTTGCGCCTTCATGATTTGAATTGACAACGATCAGAAAATCATCGCTCACAACATCCCGAATAGATTGCAGGATATGTATACGTGCTTCAAATTCTTCCTCAAGTGTTCTGTAACCATCTAATGTCAAACCTGTTTCATCCCACCAATCAATAAAGATGCCGTCAAAGAATTCACTATCATCTACGGCTTTCGCCATCCCGACAATCACTTTTTGTGCCTCTATATGTGTGAAATCTATGAGTCGTGACTGTGGGTTTACGTGATCACCTGTAAACCCTAAAACTTCCTCACCTGTTTCGTGGATTATCATGAAAGGCCAATCATCTGGAAAAATTTCTCCAAATAATGTGTTTTTGCTACCCTCGAGTGGGGCAACGGAGAAAGGAATATCCATGAGGAATATCATATTCGGGTTATACCGACGGTGTTCTGACCACCTTTCTCTTGCAGCCTCAACATCCCCAGTGAGGACAATCTTGCCATCAATTTTTTCAAACCGTCCTTCTGGGATACGGTGCCCCCACACCAAATCGTGTCGCCTTTCAGTCCAATTTGCGTCCGGTGGTATATAGTGACACCCAGCCCACGCCGCGAAAAGTGAGGGGAAATTTCTCGCATTCAGCCGTTCTATTACCGACAGTTTCGCTTCTTCAGCAGGCGTTGAAGAAAGGGAAAAAAACCCAAGCATCATAAATAGTAAAATAGACTTTATTTTATGCATCGTTAATCCTTTTTAATTTATTATCAACACCATCACCGTTGACATCGGTTGGTGATGAAACCTACTTCAAATAAATCTCACCGTCTAAATCTGGGACGGTGTGTGATGTGCCAATGATACCACTGGCGACACCGGTCGCAAATGCTGGTAGTTGGATCTTCTGTGCTTTCCCACTGCGGTTGTAAATTACCCATCCCTTGGTGAATTCTCGGATGAATAAGCCGTCCCGGTTCAGGTACAACCGCCCCTTCTTCCCAATGGGATGTCCGAGGTCGGCATCCCAAAAGTCATACCAATAATGGACACCTCCATGCGCGTGCAGAAAAGTGTCGTGCGAATTTGTATGTTGGTTCCAATAATCCCAATCCGTATGTTTGTGAGGATAATTCCAATAAAAATCATCGTGCCGGTGCGGTTCTCCCCAGTCAACACCCATAGTATAAAGAAAATATCCATCAGAATGCGTCAGAGAAAGGGTTGTAAAACAACGCATTGCCTGCTGGTTTGTTGGGTTCAATGGCAATTCACTGGCAACACCTTTAGCTTGCAAATAATTGATTCTCGGTTCACGTAGGTTTTCTTCCGCCCAGAGCAGGTTACTTTCGAGTTCAATAAGTCCCGTCCGTTGATCATTACTAAAGTCTTGATGGTCGCTGTACAGGATAATACCGTTGACATAAGGCGTCCCAAAACTCAACTGACCTGTACCGCCAACAATTATCAGAAAATCGTCTTCGACAGCATTACGAATACGTTTAAGTATGGATTCTCGAGCCTTCTGTTCTGCCGCATAAGAACGATAACCTTCAAGTACGACCTCTTTTTCATCCCAGTAACCGAAAAGGATACCATCCCATAACCCACTTTCAGCAACAGCGATGGCTTGATCAACAATAATATCTTGGGCGATGGGGTGTGTAAAATCTATGAGTAAATCTGTATATTGCTCCGCAGGTACCCCAAGAATGATTTCGCCAGATGCGTCTGTGATCCAGGGGAAATCATCACTGCTATAAAGTTCTTTCAAAAAGGGTGACCCAGGATCAGCCCCTCGCATATTCACCTCACATAGGAGTATCGTATTCGGATTTAAATCAAGCAACGCTTCCTGTTGTCTGCGTGCTTCTATCCAATCCCCGACAAGTGAAACACCTTCATCTGTTCTTTGAAAGCGTAATCCAAACTCAGGACTCCAAAACATATCGTGAGATACCGTCATTTCTGCAGGGGACAGATGATGCTTATTGACGAACCATTCTGTCCAAGGTGCCGTAACGGAAGGCAGGCTACGCGTTTGGACTTTTTCCATGACCGACAGCTGCCTTCGTGAATTTTTTAATGTGTTGGGCGTTGACCCTGTGTGAGAAACTTGTGTACTGGCACCATTGGTTTTACGAGTAAGCGTCGCACGTCCCACCTGATTTCGCACAGCAGGTTTTGACACAATATCAAGAACGATATCGGTATCAACGATCTCAATGGTAGGTTCAGAGGCTGCCTCAAAACTATAGGGTCTCTGAAAACGGATGAGATGTTGATTGCTGACACCGAGCAATAAGGCAACCAAAACCACGGCGGTGCCGAAAGCGACCCATGGGAGCAACGGTTTTGGAGTTGGAGACGGTGTAAGTTTTATGTCGGCGACCCGCCGCATGATGTTTTGTTTGATACTTGCCGGTATCTGCACACTACCGAGAACTTCTTGAACGAGGGATTCTTCTTTCGCTTTTAACCGTTTTCGTGCCCGATACAGTCGGTTCTGAATCGCACTGACTGAGACCCCCAAGAACTTGCTAATTTCTTTGACGGTCATTTCGCCGAGGTAATGGAGCGTCATGACTGTCCGCTCACTCTCTGGTAGTTTTGCGAGAAGTTTTTTGACGATCTCACGGCGACGTTCAGAGATAGTTATTTCCGACTGCTCCGATACGTGATGGGTATAAGAGGCTTTCTCAATTTCTTCCACAGATGTGTCCTCCAGCGATTGTATCGCAAGATTTTTCTTCCGTATCCAATCAATGCAGAGCCGGTTTGCGATGACATACAACCATCCAGCAAATTTATAAGGGTCTTTAAGTGTCGGTAGTTTTTTGTACACCTGAAGGAACGTGTCCTGTGTAATCTCCTCGGCATCGTGGAAATCGCCGACCTTCCGCCACGCAAGGGCGTGGACACTTCTCTGGTGCTTGTCGACCAAAACACCAAACGCCGCTTCATCACCCGATAATATTCTCTGAATGAGTTGAACATCGCTTTCTTTTTCCATGAAGTGCCCTCCTAAAGAACAGTTGGGTCGTGACCGAATCTTGTAAAATTACGCGGTCCGATACGGTTCATACCCTCTATTATTAAAGACGAAACTTTGGGCTGAAAATTCGCATAATTTGAAAAAAATCTGGAATTTGTGGATTGACACCCACAAGGGATTTGCGTAAGTCCTATTATTAATGAAACAATTTATCAGCGAAAAAGGTGCATAATCTCGGAGAAATCGTAAGAATAATTAGTTATCATCTGAACTTGACAGATTGCAGTGTTTGTGATAGATTATCCGTTATGAAAATTGTAGTTGCGCCTGATTCATTCAAGGGAAGCGTGAGTGCACTCGAAGCTGCGTGTGCGATTGAGCAGGGGCTCCGTCGCGTGTTTCCTGATGCTATTATTGACAAAATCCCGATGGCAGACGGTGGCGAAGGGACTGTGCAGTCGCTCGTTGATGCCACCGGGGGACATCTCCGAATACAACGCGTGCTTGCACCGCTGGAAAATGAAGTTGATGCACAATTCGGCATCCTCGCAGACGGAGAAACCGCTGTCATTGAGATGGCATCCGCTTCCGGTCTCACGCTTGTCGCACCGCATGAACGGAATCCGTTCCACACCACCACCTACGGCACTGGGCAGCTGATCCACACCGCTTTGGAAGCCGGATGTAGACGCTTAATCATCGGTATCGGCGGCAGCGCGACGAACGATGGCGGAGCCGGTATGGCGGAGGCACTCGGTGTTCGGTTGTTGGATGCAAACGGCAAACAGATTTCGCGTGGTGGTGGTGGACTCGGACAATTAGCGTCAATAGATGTATCGGGTTTACATCCAGCGGTTGCTGAAACAGAGACCGTTGTCGCTTGTGATGTCAACAATCCGTTGACCGGCCCCGAAGGCGCGTCACACGTTTATGGACCACAAAAGGGTGCCACGCCTGAAATGATTGAGACGTTGGACGCGCATCTCGCACATTTTGATGAAGTCTTGGCACGGACACTCGGTAAATCCTTTAACGACATCCCGGGGGCAGGGGCCGCGGGCGGATTAGGAGCAGGACTGATGGCGTTTCTCAACGCTGAATTACAACTCGGTATTGATATTATGGTTGATGCCGTTGACCTCAAGGAACGCGTGAAAGGTGCTTCTGTCGTTTTTACGGGTGAGGGGCAACTCGATTTTCAGACGGCGTTCGGGAAAACACCTGTCGGTGTTGCAAAGGTCGCAAAGACGCATAATATCCCTGTGATTGCGATTGCAGGCGGTATCGCTGAAGGGGCCGAAGCCGTTTACGAGGCTGGCATTGATGCGATGTTGGGTATCGTACAAGAGCCGATGTCTCTTGAAGATGCTGTCGGAGACGCGTCGCGGTTGATCGCTGACACCGCGGAGCAGGCTGCACGATTGATTGCTATTGGTCATAGTGGACAGGGGAGTTAAGGAAGGTGGGAAGAAAAGAAGGCTGCCCTTCTAATCTTCCAGTCTTCTCTAATGCATTACGGCACGACGGCGCGTGCCTACTACTGTATCCAACTGCTTACGGCACGACGGCGCGTGCCTACTACTGTATCCAACTGCTTACGGCACGACGGCGCGTGCCTACTACTGTATCCAACTGCTTACGGCACGACGGCGCGTGCCTACTACTGTATCCAACTGCTTACGGCACGACGGCGCGTGCCTACTACTGTAACAATATCGGTGTGTCTTTCATGAAATCGTCCGCCTCGGTTTGCCACATTTTCATATCAGCAGCAAGTGAGCGGATGCGGTCGGCATGCTCAGGCAGGCCCGCGAGGTTTGTTGTTTCCCAAGGATCCTGCTCCAGATCGAAGAGTTGGATGTAATCTGTGCCTTTACCAGTCTCTTCAGAGACATAATAACGGATCAGTTTCCAACGACCATCGCTGATGGTGCGGTGAATATCTTTGTACGCCGCGAAGACTGTAGGACGAACCTGATCCACACACCCCTCCATCAGGGGTACTAAACTACACCCTTCAGTCGTATCCGGACACTCGACACTGGTTAGGTCACAGACGGTCGGAAAGACATCGTAGAGGTAAGTGAGTGCATCAACTGTTGTGCCTTCGGGGATTCCCGGTCCGGCAAATATGGAAGGTACACGGATGCTGTGGTCATAGAGATTCTGTTTGCCGAGCAGCCCGTGTTGTCCAACAGCGAGTCCGTGGTCAGCGGTATAGATGACAATGGTGTTGTCAAGATGTCCGTTGGCTTCCAATGTGTTTAGCAAGCGTCCCATTTCGGCATCTTGGCTGGTAATCATACCGTAGTAATCGGCGATATGTTGTTGAACGATTTCAGGGGTGCGTGGGAATTCTGCCAGCACTTCATCACGAATCCGCATTTCCCCGTTGTCAAACGGGTGTTCCGGGAGGAAGTTTTCTGGAACAGGGACATCCTCAGGTTTATACATCGTCGCGTATTCTCCTGGCGGTGTCCGAGGATCATGCGGTGAAGTAAAGGAGAGGTAAAGGAAAAATGGATCCGTTTGGTCGTAGTTTTCTATAAATTGCACCGCTGAGTCTGTAAACAGTTCCGTAGAAAACTTATCACCAATATACCTATCATCTTGCGGATATTTTCCTGTCGGATCAAAATCGAAAATTGGCACTTTATATTGATTGCCCATGCCACCGAAGAAAATTGACCCGCCATCGTCAAAACTATTGCTAAATGTTTGTCTATCATTATGCCATTTGCCGGAAAAAAATGTGTGATACCCTGCCTCGCGCATGACTTGTGGCCAGACAGCCAAATCTGGGTTAATCTGGTTTCCGCCGCTACGAAAAAGATTAGCACTGGTGAGGACAGCAGCACGACTCGGTACACAGACTGCTCCGACAAGTGAACCCATAATGTGTGTCTGGCGGAAGGTTGTCCCGCGTGCCATGAGTGAATCCATAGTAGGCGTCTTAACGGTCGGGTCACCCATACCGCCGATAGCATCCCATCGATGGTCATCAGCAATCATAAAAAGAACATTCGGTTGTGAGGACATATTTTTAATTTTCCTTGCGAATTTTTAATTTTCCTTGCGGTTAAACAACGTGATTTTGAACCTTTGAGGCACATTCCGTAAATCCGCTCTCCATTACATTACGAGCTACAGGTAAAGAAACATCAAAATTACCAAACAGAGTTGAGACCTAATCAGAAACCACCGCGTAATGAAATGGAGCGGTGTCCAGGAGGCCATAGTTAAAAAATGAAAATTGCGACTATTGAACAATTTTACCCGCGTCGCCGGACGCGGCTCGTTAAGATCACGACAGATACCGGTATCGTCGGATGGGGTGAAACCACGCTTGAAGGTAAACCGAGAAGCACGTGTATGGCTGTTACGGAACTTGCCGACTATTTTATCGGTAAAGATCCGTTACGGATTGAACACCACTGGCAACACGTTTATCGTTCCGCATTCTTCCGAGGCGGTAATATCTTGATGTCCGCTTTGTCCGGCATTGATCAGGCGTTGTGGGACATCGCTGGCAAATACTACGATGTACCTGCCTATCAACTCTTAGGTGGTGCTGTACGCGACCGTATCCGCGTCTATGCACACTGGGGCATCGGGAGCTTAACTGACGAAGGCAAAGCTGCTGCGAAAGAACGCCTCGAATTTTTACAGCAAAAAGGCGGTTATACGGCATTTAAAAGCGGTCCCGGTGGCAAGTGGCGTGGACACGAACCTCCCGCGGTTATTGACGAATTTGTAGAACGCGCCTATCTCATGCGCGAGTGGGTGGGACCCGAAGTCGAACTTGCGTTTGACTTCCACAGTAAGATGACCCCTGCGCTCGCCGTTGAGATTTGTCATGAACTTAAAGGGATGCGTCCGATGTTCGTCGAGGAACCTATTCCACAAGAGAATGTAGACGCGCTCAAACTGATCTCCGACCATGTGCCGTTCCCGATTGCGACGGGTGAACGGCTGCTGACGCGTTGGGGGTTTCGCGAGATATTCGAGAAACAGGCGGTCGCTTACTTACAGCCCGATACCTCCCATGCCGGTGGCATTACTGAACTGAAGAAGATTGCGAACATGGCGGAGGTCTACTATATGCACATCGCCCCGCATTGTGCTATCGGTCCCGTTGCTTTCTCTGCCTCCCTTCATGTGGATGCCGTTGTGCCGAATTTCCTGATCCAAGAACAGATTGATGCCGGGTTAGGGGACGGTCTGTTTATTGAGGATTGGCAGGTTACAGATGGACACATTGAATTGCCGACGAAACCCGGACTCGGCTTTGAAATTGATGCGAACGAGGCAGAACAGACACTTAACACCTACCCTGAAGAACTCGGCGGCGAGTACTATTATGATACCGATGGCAGCGTCGCGGATTGGTAGAGATTGGCTGTCAGCAGTCAGCCATCAGCAGTCAGTAGGCGAGGTTGAAAACCTCACCAGCAGAAAGACGTAGAACGCTCTCTGTTAACGCGACTCACGTTTAGACGACCGGTTTACGGTGTGCAACGTAAGGCGGTTCCAGCATTAACTTCTGATCCTCTTCCGACATCAGGTTGCGAAGTTCGTCATCGTATCTGCCTTGTCCCCATGAGGCGTGTCCTGGTGAATACTTGAATAAAATTGAGCGGCGTTCGTGTGTAGCCGTCCATGGGAGCGTGCCGTGTGTCAATGCTTCGGTGAAGATCACCACATCGCCGGCCTTCTGATGCACGGGTGCCATGCAGGTTTTGTTGTCTACCACCGGTCGGAATTCCGGCGGACACGGGTAGTTGCTCTTATGGCTACCCGGGATGCAACAGAAACCACCGTGTCCAGGCAGCATATCGGTTAACGCCCACGAGACGACAGTTAGTCCGTTATACATCCGATCGTTTCGGAAGACGTAGTACTGCGACGGATCATAAGGCGTGCCGCCACCGTGGAGTGTTCCGCCTGGGTTGCCTTCTATCATTAAGATGCCGTAGACGTGATCGAGCCGAAACTTAGGACCGACGACCTCCGCTAAGCACGGCATAATACGCGGATGGTTAAGCAGTTTACGGAACGCGTCGTTTTCCCAACTTAGGAAGCCACCAAATCGCTGCGAATGAACATTATCATCCACTGGATCCGGATAATCTTGGGCATCAATCAGGGCGTTCAATTCCGCGAGTGCTTCATCGCCTAAAACGCCTTCAATATTCACATATCCCCATAGATCAAACAAATATTTTTCTTCAGGGCTCATGAGACACCTCCGTTAAAGGTAGCAGGCACACGCCGTGTGCCGTAGTCTCTGTCTTATTGATGTGCCGAGCGCGAAGTGGGTTCAAGCCGTGTGACAACGATTTGTTCTCTATCAATCAGTTCACCGACGCGTGGTGACATCTCGTTTTTCCACCGATCATCTTCATAGACCGCTGCGTAGAGCTGCTCTCGCTGTTCTTCGCTCTCGAACCGTCGGATCCAAACGTAGAGATCGTCCTCTTCTTCACCGATGAAACTGCCAATCACAACCATTCCTTTAGATATCTGGAATGGGAGTACCGTTTCTTCCATGTATTTCACCCAGTTTTCGCGTTGACCGGGTTTCGTTCTGTACTGCCTTAATTCAAAAAAAGCCATAAAAATCTCCTTTTTAGTAGTTGTCGGTTATCAGTTTTCAGTTTTCAGTTAAAGAGGAATTCTGTAACAATAGACTGCTCACTGAAGTCCACAAGTTACAGGAGATTGTCACAAAACATCTCTTAACTGATGACCGATAACCGATAACTGATAACTGTTTATATGCGGTTATAACCGTAGCCTTCACCTGTAATCTCAAAGAGTGCTGATGCTGCTTGGAAATGGATTTCTGCGTCCTGGTCTTGGAGAATCGTTTCAAGCAGTGAAACAGCGTTTGTGTTTTTAGCGTCGCCGAGTGCCTTGATGACATCAAGTCGGAATCCTCTCGTAATTTGCGCTTCGTGTAAGGCTCTGAGTTTCTCCACCAGTGCCGTTACGGCTTTGTCGGATCCGATGTCACCCAATGCCCGAGAGGCATCGCGTCGGATTTCCACGTGATTATCGTCGTTGTTCATGACTTCGATGAGTGCGTCGGTTGTTGAGGGATCCGCCAATTCCCTGAGTCCTTGCGTCGCAGCTCGGCGGGTATCCTTATCGGCTTCGGTTTCGCCCTTCATCATCTGCACAAGGTCTGGTATAAACTCCAAAAGTCCGGCTTCCCCGACGGCGAGCGCTGTGGGTTTTCGGATGTCCACATCTGGATCGGATAACCGCGCTCTGAGATCGGATACATCCAGTGCTGCATCTGCCGTTTTGCAACGTCCTAAGGCAACCATCGCGGCATTTCTGACGGGGTTGCTTTCCCATTTATCCGCGGCGCGTTCCGCCATTCTCGATGCAACGAAAGCAGGTAGATCCAGTTTCTTGGCAGCAATAACAAAAATCCGCCAACTCCAATTGCGCCTCCGATCATCAAGTCCGAGGTTTTGTCTGTTTCCTGCATCCTCAAGTGCGACGATGTATTCTGTATCGTCGATGAGTCGCCTGCCGAGGGCTTCGGCTGCGCGGGAACCGCCGATTGTGCCGAGTGCGCGTGCGGCTTTTGTGCGTGTAGAAGCATTTGCTAATACTGCTGTATCTGCGTTCAACGGTATCCGTTTATCTTCAAGAATAGCGATTAGCCTTGGAATTGCCGTTTCACTTTCGAGTTTGCCGAGTGCAATTATGGCATTGTTGGCGATGTCTCCGACCTGGATGTCGAGTGCCCGAATCAAAACATCTTCAACCGATTTATCGCCGATATTACCGAGGGCAGCCACTGCAGCGGCACGGACATTGTCCGGCTCCAGCGGATTTTCGACCATTTCGCTGAGTTTGGCAACCGCTTTTGCATCTCTGAGGGTTCCTAAAGCGGCGGCGGCTTGCAATCGGATCTCAGCGTTTTCATCGGAGAGTGCTGTCAGAAGTGGTGCAGCGGCGCGTTCATCTTTGAGGACACCGAGTGAGATGATTGCAGATGCCCGAATGGATTTCATCTCATCAGTGTTTTCGAGTACAGCGATGAGGGGTTCAACAAGACGGCGTTCTTTAAAACCACCGAGCGAGTTTGCCGCCCGCTTCCGGACAACATAACTCGGATGTTTGAGTTCCTCAAGCATCGCATCGGCAGCAACTTTTTTCGCAGTCGCCCCAAGAATGTGGACGCATGCCCAGCGCGTCCACTCATCATCAGTGGATTTAAGCGCATCGAGAACAAATTCTGCTGTTGCGTCGTTTCCGTCTTTGATTAATGCACCGATGACCTCGTTTTGCACGGAGAGGACTTCGTAGCCGTCATCAAAACTTCCCAAACCTTTCTTCAAAATATCGACAAGTCCCTTATCCGATGCCTGAATTTCTCGGAGTGCTACCGCTGCTTGGAATCGAGTTGTTTCGTATTTATCGCCTCGTAGTGCGGCTAACAACGGATCAATGACCCGCTGCCCTTTAATTTTTCCGAGACCGATGGCTGCTTCTTGTCGGACGACCCCTTGTTTATCTTTTTTCAATGCAGTGATAAGAGCCGTTGTTGCGACATCTCCCTTGACTTCACCGAGTGCCCACGCTGCGCTCTGGCGTACTGTTGCCCGCCCATCATCCTCAAGTGCACGAACAAGCGGTTCTACGACGGTGTCCCCTTTGACGATACCGAGTGCGTGAGCGACTTCACTCCGCACGAGGCTCGGTATCGGTTTGAGTTCACCCCATGTCCGATAGTTTGCGCGCGGGTAATCAACTGTCCACTGAATCTGGAAGGACTCGACCTGTGTTCGGAGCGCGTCAAGTGTTTTATACTCTCGTTTCATGTGCCGCTGAAAGTCCGAGATCTCGTCGAATTGTGTAGACAGTACCCAAAGCAACACAGGCGTAGTTTCGGGTGCCTTGATACGGCTCAGGACCTTGACGGCGTTGGCACGTATGATTGGGCTGGTTTCATCACTGAACATGAGAAGAAGCATCGGTTGTGTGGCTTCCTCAGGTTTGAGTTGCCAGAGCGCAGCGATAGCCGCAAGCCGGAGGGTTTCCCGCATCTGCTTATCCATTGCCATGATAATCAATTTTTCGACGGATTCTTCTGTCGTTACTCCGATTTTCCCGAGAGCCTCCGCAGCGTTAGTGGCAGTGGTATCGTCGTAGGAGAGTGCCTCCGTAAGTGCCGGAACCGCGCGACGCGCACGCATATTGCCGAGTCCTATCGCTGTCAACGCTTTTACCTCTTTATGGGGATCGTTATTTAATGCGTCAATAAGCGGTGTGATTGCGCGCCGGTCCCCGATTGTTCCGAGTGCCTCTGCGATCCTTATCCGGATTTCATTTGTGTCGTTTTTGAGCGCGTCAAACATAGGTGGGACAGCAACACCGCGCATTTCAACGAGTGCTGCCAAGGCATTACCTTGTAATTCTTCGTTTGCTAACTCTTTTATCAGCGGTCGAACAGCTGCTTCCGCTTTGAGGAGTCCGAGCGTTTGGATTGCGGCGGCTTGTGTGCCGATTCGGTATTTTTTCATCCACAGATCGTCAATGTAAGCACTCGCGATGTATTGATAGTCTGTAGTGAAACCAGTATCCTCATCGGGAATCAGGTTTCGCGCTTTCGTTGCTAAAACCTCAAGGAGCGGTGCAGTTGCGGGGTCTCCTATACGGTTGAGCGCATCTATGGCTGTATCTTTGACGTAATTGTTCGGGTCTGCGATCAGTCGAACAAGGTCGGGGATAGCGGTTTCGTCTTGGATGCTACCGAGTAATTTCGCGGCGTGCATTCTGACCTGCGCACTATTATTTTTAAGTGCAAGTTGAAGACCCGGCACAATAGCAACCCCATCGGCTGCACCTGAACTTGCCAATTGTTCAAGCGCGACAATTGCTCTGTACGCGACTTCTGGTGTATTCACTGTTTCCATCAGCGCGTCTTCAAAGGTTAGAATGAGTTCGGGTTTCTGCATCGCGCCAAGAAAGCGGACCGCCTCTTTTTGTATAGCGGGGTCCTTGTGGCGTACTGCTTGCTGCAGCAATTCAATAACTGTATTCCCGCTTCCCAATGTCTCCATAAGTTGTGCAACGGCTGCACGTGCGTCCGGCTGATAGCATTTCTCCGCTGCTAAAAGTCCTTGGACGACAGCAGAATCCGGGTGAGCGACGAGCTCTGTTAGCAATTCTGCTCGCTTTTCGACCGCCTCCGCAAGCGACACGACGAAGAGTCCAGAGATAGAGTTCTGCGCGCGGATGAGCCGTTCCTGTTGGTCGAGATCGTCGGAGTCCGGGTCTTCCAACACTGAGATCGCGAGGATGTCGGCAGCAAGTGTTTCAAGATAAGCATTGGCTTGGACAATCGCTTGGTGCCAAGCCGCTGTCTCGGGGCGTGCCCGGTTCTGTAGGAAGGCTTTCAGATGTCGTGCCTCCTCGTTCCCGGAATCTGTTTTTTCGACTGCCGCCTGTGCAGCGGTATAATCTCCGCGGATGATAGCGGCTCGCGCCTCAATAATATCCCTATTCTCTTTCTCACCACACGCAATTAGAAGGACAATAGCAGCAATGAGTGGGAGATGGATACCGATTCTCAATATATTACAAATTCGCTGTTGTTTCATACCTTTCTCCTATAGTATCAGCAGGCGCGTTCAGATGTCTCTTGTATTTAATTCCCCGCGATCACGAGTTTTGTTAAGTCTGCGATGGCATAGATGTTCCGTCCGATTCGGTTCAACAACGCCAATCGGTTCGCGCGCAGTGCCGGTTCCTCCGCCATAACCAGAATATCATCAAAGAAACTGTCAATTGCGGGTTGTAAAGTGGCAAGTTGTGCTAAAAGTTTAGTGTAATCGCGTTCCTGAATGCTCTGTTTGAAGCCGGATTCTGCCGCAGTGATACGGTCAAAGAGTTGCTTTTCCGCGTCGTCTTGCAGCAGTGTCGTGTCTACGGTCTCTGGCACGCTCGGCGGCAAAATCCTCAGAACTCGATTGAGGGCATTATACACTTCCTCAAAGTTTGATGTCAAGCGAAATTCGGCAAGCGCGCTGGCGCGTTTGTGAATATCAATGATGTTGACATCACCGACAGCCAAGACCGCATCGGCGAGATCAGGTGCGTATTGCTGGTTTTGTAAGATGACGCGTAGGCGTTCTTTGATAAAACCGAGAACACTGGTTTGTGTATCGTCTGCCAACGGCACCGTGTAGAGCGAAATTGCCTTTTCTACAACAGCATCCAAAGAGAGCAGTAACTGTCGGTCTTGTAGGATACGGATTGTACCGAGTGCGTGTCGTCGTAGAGAGTACGGGTCTTGCGAACCTGTGGGACGTTCTTCTATCCCGAAGTATCCGACGATGGTGTCGAGCTTATCAGCGATGGCGAGAAGCGCGCCGACTTCGGTTTCGGGGAGCGGTGTATCCGCCCCGAGCGGTTGATAATGCTCAGCGATAGCAGTGGCAACCGGTTCGGGTTCTCCTGAATTGCGTGCATAGTATCTTCCAGTGATACCCTGTAAGGTTGGAAATTCGATGACCATTTGCGTCGTTAAATCTGCCTTACAGAGCCAGGCGGCACGTTCTGTGTGCGCGATTATCTCTTCTGATACCTGTAGTTCTGCCCCGATGCGTTTAACTAACGCTTTAAGCCGTTTCGCTTTATCTAAGAGTGATCCAAGTTTGGCGTGAAAGATGACCGCTCCCAGACGTTCGACTTTATCAGCGAGGCTGGTTTTCTGGTCTTCCTTGTAGAAGAACTCGGCATCGTTGAGTCTTGCGCGAAGGACGCGTTCGTTGCCGTGCTGAACGCCGTCGAAATTTCCGTCCGTTCCGTTGGAGATCGTGATGAATTTCGCCGCCAGTTCTGATTCGTTTTTCCACATCGGAAAATAGCGTTGATGCTTCTTCATCGCGGTAATTAGCACTTCAGGCGGTAGCTCCAGATGCGATTCACTGAAATTGCCGACGATGGGTTGCGGGTTCTCCACAAGGTAGTTCACCGTATCCAGCAGTTCGTCATCAAGTTTCGGGAGATTATCCTCTATTTTTAAAATGGATGTTACCTGTTTTTTGATTGTCTCGCGTCGCTCCTTGGGACAGACAACCACATCCACCGCACGCAGTGCGTCTATGTATGCGGCTAAGTTCGCCGATGTCAAGGTTATTGGGTCAGGGTGCAGGGAACGGTGTCCATAGGTTACGCGTCCTGCGCGTGCGGCACCGTAGGTACAGTTGATGACCTCATTTCCTAACAGTGCGACCAGCCAACGAATCGGGCGGGCGAATCGGGCGAAAGCACGCGGTTCTTCAGATTTGGTTTCCCAGCGCATAGTTTTCGGAAAACGCAGCACCTCGATCCATTCGGGTAGAAGCACTTGCAATACCTCTCGCGCTGCAACGCCTTTTTCGAGTTTTGAGGCGGCGATGTATTCTCCTCGTTCGGTTTCAACGATACGGAGTGCTGAGAGTTCAACGCCTTGCGTCTTTGCGAAGCCGATTGCTGCTTTTGTCGGTTCACCGTTTTCATCGTAGGCGATCCGTTTCGGCGGTCCCACGACTTCTGTCTCTTCGCTCTCTTGAAGAGTCTTCAGGTCTTTGATGCTGAGCGTAATACGGCGCGGTGTACCAAATGTTTCGATTTCACCGAACGGGATTCTGTGGTTCGTTAGGGACTCGGTTGCGATTTCGCGCAGCTGCACAAGGGCAGGCGGGACATAACTCGCGGGTATCTCTTCCGTACCGATTTCAAATAAGAGATCAACGGTTTCTTGAGGTGATTGTGAAGCGGTTTCGCTTTTTGTAATGGGTGAATCCGCTGTATCAGTTCCTGTACTGAAACGTCCCATGAGGGGATGTTCCATCTCTTCGCGCTGTTTGACGTAAGCGCGTGCGATCCGTTGTGCGAGTCGCCGCACGCGTTCGATGTAGCTCACCCGTTCTGTGACGCTAATAACACCGCGAGCATCTAACATATTGAAGGTATGCGAGCATTTTAAAACATGATCGGTTGCTGGTAGGACTAACCCAGCATCCAAGCAGGCATGGGTTTCCCTCTCGTAGGTGCTGAACAACTCAAAGAGCATCTCTACGTCTGCCTTCTGAAAATTATAAGTCGAGTATTCCACCTCGCTTTGCCGATGCACATCCCCGTAGTTAACGTGTTCATTCCAGCGGATGTCGAAAAAGTCATCTACATCTTGCAGATAGAGCGCGATGCGTTCAAGTCCGTAGGTTATCTCAGCACAGATCGGGTCGAGATCGATGCTTCCCATCTGTTGGAAATAGGTGAACTGTGTGACTTCCGCACCGTTCCACCAGACTTCCCAACCGAGTCCGGACGCACCGAGCGTCGGTGATTCCCAGTCGTCTTCGACAAAGCGGATGTCGTTTTTACGGGGAGAGATACCGAGACTGTAAAGGCTCTCAAGGTAGAGGGGTAGCACATTTTCAGGCGCGGGTTTGAGGATTACCTGATATTGGTAATAGGCACCGACGCGGAAAGGATTTTCGGCATACCTGCCATCAGTTGGACGGCGGACAGGTTCTACGTAGGCTGTCTGCCACGGTTCTGGACCGAGGCATCGTAGGAAGGTTGCTGGGTTAAACGTGCCTGCGCCGACTTCTATATCGCACGGTTGTTGGATGATGCAGCCGTGGTCTGCCCAAAATTTCTCTAACGCTAAAATTATTTCTTGAAGTGTCATATCTATTTTTTCTTTGCACGCTCCGTTTTGAATTGATTGATGCGTATCTATTGTAACATAAACAGATTTCTTTAAGCAATAGATTTTCAAGAGGTCTTTACAGTTTTTACAGACTCTCCTTGACAATTCAATACATGCAAGATATAATTGACAAGATGTATTAACGAAACCCAATTCCATATACTGCCGAACTTCTCTTTATGCTTGAGGAAGGACTTCATCAAATCTCATAAGAAGACACCTTTTAGTAACCAATGTACTTTGAAATTATCGGCAGAATTGAGGATATTGAGACAATCGCAGTAGGGCGACAAATTCGTGAGATTCGGAGGCTCCGTGAACAATACGGTTCTGGAAGATGGCGGAAACTTAAGGGAACTGCTTATATTCGTCTGACGGAAGGCAGTATCCGAAGAGCAGAGATTCATTGGTATGAAGCCCATGGAATTGGGAGAAAAAAGATGAAAATCAAACGATTCTTGGATTAAAACAATGCAAAAGAAATTATCAGAAATGCAATTTGTGCTTTGCATCGAAAATAATGGTTGTGAAGACTTAGAGAAACGAAAGCTCTACCAAATTTTGCCGGACGAAAAGGCAGCGCAAGAGGGATACCTGCGAATCGTTGATGAATCCCAGGAGGATTATTTATATCCTGAATCTTATTTCATTTTTCTCGAACTGCCTCGCAAAGCGCAGGAGGCACTCGTAGCGACAGGTTGAGTTTTCTATATTCCGGCTTGTATATAATCTATGATACGGACCAGGCATCCCAAGCGCGGGATATTGAACGCGCAGAAACCTATTGGCGAGAATATAAGGAGGCACACCCATGAGAGAAATGGGAAACTGGCGCGAGTATCAAATTAGAAGGCTTGCTAATGATCGGGAAGCAGCAATTGACTATCTCCAATTAACAGTGGAGGAATACCTTGCTGACAGTGATCTACCTTTCTTTTTCAAGGGACTTTGAACTTTTATAGAATCATAGGATTTCAGATTCGATTGGAATTCGCTGAAAACTAACGACAATCCCCTAATTATCATCCCACCGTTTTTCAAACCGACGTTTATTTTAGGATATTGTCAAATCATTTTAATAATGACCAGTCGGGTTCGTCCTCTGGGTCGCCGAGGGGGCCATGGGCGTTACGGACAATGCGGCGTTGTGTGTCATACCAATCCGTATAGTTTGTCGCGGGTTGGAGCGTGTCATTACGGGCATCCATCAGGCTTGTGAGAGTATTCTCCATTTCGTCTGCCAACGCTTTTGCTTCGGGTCTGCCAATAAGGTTGTTCATCTGGAGTGGATCTGCTGCTATGTCATATAGCATCCGTTTGCCGTCGAGCCAGCGTGCGTAACTGTGCGTCTTTGTGCGGGCACCGCGCCATTCGTTACCATCTACGAGATAGTCGTAGGTTGCACCGAAGTTCATTGTCAAGACAGCGTCCTGCTCAAAGGTGTCGGTCTCGCCGCGCCAAGAGGCGGAGAGATCGTAGCCTTCAACAGTTCGCGGTGGCTGAATATCGCATAACCCACAGAGCGATGGGAACAGGTCTACGGGGGATGTGAGCGTATCACAGGTGCGGTGGTTTCCATCGAAAACGCCGGGCAGCCGCATAATCAATGGTACTTTGATGGATTCTTCGTAAGGTTCGCGCTTTGCCCAGAAATTAATGCCTTGTGCGCCGCCCTGCGTGCCGTGATCGGATCCGAAGACGAGCAGCGTGTTTTCGACGCGTCCGGTTCTTTCGAGATACGCCATCAACTCGCCGAGCATATCGTCCACCGTTAGCACCATCGCGAGGTAGTGTCGGTAGATATTCAACGACTGTTCTCGAACCGAAGTTGGAACGTTCTCCGGTAGTTCGAGTTCGGCGGGCAGTCGGTCATAGTATTCCTCCGGCGCGAACTCGTAAGGCGTGGAGTGTGCTTGGTGCGGGGAGATAAATAGACAAAACGGGGTATCGTCTGCCACGTCATCCATGAACTGGAAGGCGTATCGGTTCAGCGCATCAGTTTCGTAGCCGTCCCACCTTTCGTTCCGCCAGTCCTTGTCGAGGTTCACAGTGCCGTTGAAATAATCCGTGTGGAAGTTATAACCGCGCCAATGTTGGAAGCCGAGACGGTCGCGTCCTTCGGGAACATAGTCGCGTCCGCCGATTTCTGGGAATGAGCCGGTGTGGAGATGCCATTTGCCGACCCACGCGGTCCGGTAACCGTTTCGGTTGAAAACGTCGCCGAGTCCGATTTCGTCGTGCCGGGTTTTGACGAAGTTGATGAGGTGTCCCGTCGTCTGCGGATGCCGTCCCGTGAGTAGCATGGAGCGGTACGGGGTGCAGACGGGCGCGGTGGCGATTGCGTTTGAGAAGACGGTGCCTTCTCGCGCGAGTCGATCAATATGCGGTGTTTCAATCTGTGTGTCGCCGTATATCGGCAACGAGCATGCTCGGATCTGATCCGCGAGAAGATAAACGATGTTCGGTTTGTCTGTCATATTTTTCGTAGGGTTTGCAAGTTTTCAGAACCTGCTGTTGGAAGTGATGTTCTTCGAGATCGGATTAACGTGGAAGAAGTTCAATCGTTCCGGTTGAGAATGAGATATTGACATCAAAATGCCTCAGAAAATTCAGACCTAATACACCGTTAACCCAAGCGAGAGATTAAACGGAATACGCGCCATTACAACAAATAACCCATCCCTTCTGGAGGTTTACCAGTATAACGTATTGCTGCACCACCTTTGTACTGCCCTGAGGCGTTATAAATATCTGTACGGGATTTGCTATGGACTAAGACGCGTCCTGATAACAATTCCGTATTTTTGCTATGTTCACAATCAACGATGAAGAGCCATTCATCAGGATATTTCTCCGCCATCTCTTCAAGTGTGAGATGTTCGTTTTCCATTTTTATCTCCCCTTTTCAAAGGGTGTTAACGCATTGATTTATATCCATTATAGCATAACGACTTCTGTTTTAGCAAAGGGTTTCAGAGCGCGCCAAAGATATTCATGGATCGGTCATCAACAAGCAGCAGACGCGGCTTTAGAACTGTAACCCCAAACTCACCCGATGTGCTTGTTGTAACCGTCCAAAGTCAGCATAAGCGTAGTCAAGTGCGAGCAACCTCTTGCCGAGTGTCAGGTGGATACCTAAGCCGAGCGTGAGTCCCTCTTCATCATCCCGCCAATCTTCGCCCAACCGGAATTTGTAGCCGCCGCGAATCGCCGCCATCTTTTTAAACCAGTACTCCATACCGATGTTCAACCGTTCACTGTTGTCGTTCGGATGGTTCGCATCAAGCGCGAGCGTGAGGAGGTTATCGCCAGTATCAATGATATCATAGGCGATACCGAGTCGAAAATTGGAGGGCAGCGGAAACTCAATTGTTTCTAACGCCGCTGTCCGCGCCGGGTTCGTTGTATCTGGAAATGGACGGTAGTCTGATGTCCTTGGATCACCAGCTATTTCGGATCCGCTTTCCAGATCGGGCCCGCTGAAACGCATCTCCGGTCCGAAATTTGAGAAACACATCCCGATACGTAGACTCCGCCACCCGGTATGGTATAGCGTCCCGACATCAATCGCAACACCGTTAGCACTTTCTCGATGAATCTGCTGGTGGATGTATTTGGCGTTGATACCGAAGGAGAGTTTAACGCCGGATTCTTTCGCATAGAGTTGTCTGGCATACGCCAAAGAAACTGCGGTATCATAAGCGGAATACCAAAGTCCAGTGCCATCGGGCTTCGTGAGTGTGGTAATCTCCGTATCAGGGACATTGAGGAATGTGACGCTTGCGCCCAAAGTGCCGACGTTTTTTATCGGGGTGGCGAACGCGAGATAGTTGTAGCGGACATCGGCAAGCCAGAATATTTGTGTGTCCGAGAAACTGGTTTTTTCGAGTTGGCTTATGCCTGCTGGGTTCCAGTAGATACTGGTTACATCGTTGGCAAGCCCGCCAAACGCACCGCCGAGACTATCAACCCGCGCGCCGGGACCGATTTTTAGAAACTGGGCACCCGCTGTGCCGACATTGGTTGTGGCATAACCGGGAACAACCCACAGTGCCAGAAGTGTAAATAAAAGCGTATAAGTTATATATCGCATGTGGTTCTCCTGTTATCGAATAATAGCGAATCTACCGATTTTGTTGCCGACGACTGTGTCACTTTCGTCGCGAGCTTCAACATGATAGATATAGATGCCGCTCGCGAGTGCTTGATTGTAGCGATTGAGGAGTTCAAAGGATGCTGTCCCACCCTTGTCGCCTTGTGCCGAACGGTCATCCGGGCTGTAAAGTTCAGTACTTTCGTGTTCGATTGTCCGAACTAATTCGCCTGCCAAAGTGTAAATCCGAATGGTACAGTGTGGTGGCAGGTGCGTGAAAAAGATCTTGTCCGTTCCTTCCGAGAGTACTGCCCTATTCGTAACGAAATAAGGATTTGGCACGACGCGGATTTTTCCGAGATCCGCTTCAATGTTTTCAGCGTCCAGTGTCTCCTCTTTTGTTGTCAAAAGGAATTCGTCGCCATCTCGTGGCGCGCTGATACCGCCCATCTCAACAGTGAAGACATCACCAGCGGAAATCTCCTGATTCGGATCCCTGATATAGACGTATCCACCTCGGATGTAAATTCGGAAGAAATCGGGTGTATCCGCACGGACGTATTCATCACGCCAGCCTGAACCCGTCAGAATTGCGTATCCCTCGGCACGTTGGTCACTGAACTGAATTTCTTCACCCGTGTCTTCGTCTACCACCTTGACGTGTGTATCGTCAGTAAACGTGATTGAATATGTATGCGGACGGTAATACGTTGACCACCAGACGTTGGGCCATGTATTCTCACCAAAGCCGGGGGATTGAATGTCCACCGCCCAATCCGTCACTGTACCTGCTGTTAGTTTAACGTCAAGAATCGGGTTTTCGTCCGGAGTACCGTAAGATACATCGGCCCCTGTTATCTTCAAAACGATGCCGTCAAACATTGGCGAAAGGGCTTCAACGGCTGCTTGATGCCCGGGGTCATACCAGTCAAAGGATTGTTGCTCGACGACGGTTTGGTTTGTCGTCGTGTTGACAATTTCATAAGAGGGGGGTTGATAACCGGGCCCGGTGATATATGCCGACGCATCTATCTGTTTTGCACCGGACCAGACGATTTTATATTGGTGCCCTGTGACCTTGTTCGGAGCAAGCACCATCGGTTCAACGGTAACGCTTCCCTGTCCGTGTTGTTCTATATTAGCGGTCGGTTCACGGTATCCAGCCGGTTGCGCACGTGGCACGACATGTACCATCGTCTCAATCTGACTGCTCTCCATCGCAATCAATGCTTTTTTAGGGTTGCCTGTGTCGTAAGAAGTGACGGCATAGGTGTATTCGAGTCCGTTGGTGAGTCCTTCATCGGTATAAAAATTCTTGATGCCTGCATCTTCACCGAGTGCTTGTGAAGGCGTGGAAACAACCCGGAAGATGTCGCCAGCGACAGGGGGTCCTGAGGGACCATCGCTGATTTGTACATAAAGCCCACCAAAATAGATTCGGGCACCAGAGCGGTATGTACCATCGGGATGCGGTTCGGCTGTGTTTGGATCTTTGATAACAACATATCCGCCACCGTCTGCTGGAAATTCCGCATTATAAGGCATTACTTCCCAAAGCGTTGTGTTAACGACTTCAAAACTGGTGCTCGAATTGAATTTAATCATATAAACGGCATTTTTGAAGAAACTCGCGAAAAAGGGTTCATCGCCTATGCTTTCAATCTTAGCGTCTGACTGCTTACCGACGTGCGACACTGTAAAAAAATTACCGGTCGCGCTCGGTTTGTCGAACTCCATCAGCATTGTCCAGTCTTCAACAGGATTACCAGTGGATTCGTCGTAAGCAACATCGCGTCTGTAGACCCGATACCCTTCAAAGATTTTTTCTGGATCGGTCACGTCAACATATTCTTCGATATCTTTACTGACTCCTGCATCAACCCAACGTCCCTCACTTTCCCAGACGAGGGTTACTTGTCCATCAGCAGGGTAAGCCGTTACCAGCGGGGAGGGCGGTGGTGCTGGAGCGACGTAGTCGTCATCATATAGTTTTTGTGCCCAGTCTGCGGAGGCTTGTAAACCGGCAAGTCCTTCACCGATCGCGACTGCGATAATAACGTTGAACGAATCTCCGGGGGCAAGTGATTCAACGGGTCCATAAGACTGGACGAAGCGTTGATCGTCGTAGTTTGCAGGGAGCGGTTCGACACCCGGCGTACTAATTAACGCGTATATCTCCGCGTCGGTTGATGGATCTGTGGATATGGTAATCCGTTTGTGTGCCGTGAAAGGAATTTTTGCGGTAGTATCCTCTGGGTTATCCCCTCTGTATGCATCCAATACGCGTAAACCTATATACCCAGGCGCGGAGGCGTTGGAGTATCCGTAAGAGAGATAACGGTTCGGATGGGCCACAGGGTTGAGCGCGTCCGGGGTCTGGTCAAGTGCGACGAAGTCATCGGCGGAGTAACTCGCCGTCCCTGTTTCGTTACTGGAGACATCTACATCGTAACGGAACGCCATAAACACGTCTTCAAGCGTGTCACTACCGACATTTTTGACGTTGTACTCAAGAATAAAAAAGTCGTAGAGCGGTGCATAACTCCATTGGAACCCGTTGACTTCAATCTCTAATCCGAGAATCAAGCCTTTGTTTGCATCGGGGTTCATGTCAGAGCATCTGAACATGATGGCTTGGCTCGTGGGTGTCTCTTTTGTTGTCGTTCCGGGTTTGTTTGAGATGACTTCCGGCGCGTCCTCAGTGGGCCAGATTTCACTTTGTCTACCATCTGCCTCAGAAACGCCGACCTCGCCGCCTTTTTTCGCACCGATCCATATATCGCCTTCAAAGATATAGGAGTCGTTTGTTCCTGCGGGCCACCAGCCTGAAGGGTTTGCAGTCGGATTACTCGGATATCCGACGACCCCGGTGTTAAAGATAGCAGACGATAGGTTACCTACGTCAAGCGCTTTCCAATCCACTTGTGCACTTGCCGGTAATGCGGCGAGTGCTAAAATTGTGGATAGGAATAGTGTATATCGTAATAGTTTCATAATTTCGTTTACCTCGTATGTTCTTCATTGAAGGTTGTAGTAATAAACCGTTCTAAATGGAAATATAGTCGAAAAATGATTCCGATGAAAATCATAAATGGATATAAAACCATTTACGATTTCTTAGGTCGTTCTTTCTGGTGGAATGGGATAATGCGCTTCTTCATAAGCCTCTACGAGTGTAACAAGCACATCAAGTTTATCCCCTTCCGGCGACCCGTAGCGCGCCCCCCACAGTTGTTCTATTTCCTTCAGTGCAGCTTCATAGTCTGCTTCAGTTTTGATTAGTTTAATCTCCATAATTATTGACTTTCCGTAATTTCAAAAACCCGATACCGTCGTGTTTCTCCATTTCCGACATCTATCTCACCTTCAATGAACAGCGGATAATTGTACGCTGTGTCCTTGACAGAAAAGAGATACGGAATCGCACCTGCTTTGCGTGCTGTCTTGGCTTGGCTCTCGAAGTCACGAGGCGTTGACATGTGTCGATTAAAAATCTGATATGTTGACCGGTCAGCATAATACATCAGATCGAAATGCGCGCCGACGCGTTCATCATCGAGAAAAAAGCAGGCATTATCTGGCATCTCACGTTGTAGACGTGGCCCACTCTTTTCATAGAGCGGGATTTTGCTGTTCCGTTCCGTGACTTTATATGCGGCGCGCACATAGCCCCCCGCATAGAACAAAGCAATCGCCAATGCGACTATCCGCAGTCCAAGCCATAGCCATTTTTGCCAGTTATACTGACGAACCAACACATATATGCCAGCAAAAACAGCGAGCAGGATGCCGAATCCAATCAGTTGCTCAACAATCCAGAAATTCGTCTCAATAAAGGGCGCGATTTTTTTCAGTCCATCAAATTGGTCTCGTCCCTTGACTAATGTGCGTCCACCGGAGATGATTGTAATCACAAGCATCCCAGCACACCAAATTGCGGTATAAATCCAATCCCGTCGTTGCCATGCGCGACTAATAACCGCTGCCAAGCAGATCAACAAGGGTGACACGGCGATCATTGTAGCTGATGGCGTTTTTGTTTCTGCGAGTGTGTGCGGGACGATGACCCCGATACCCCACGCTAACACAAACAGTTCGGCTAAATTCCAGCGTCTGAACATAACGACTAATAGACACAAAACCACCGCGAAAAGGGCAGCATAGAACACCGGATAAAACAGCGGCATATAGTCAAACAGCGGTCGATCCCAACTCGCCCCCCAGCTTTCGACATCGGTGTTAAGATGGTCGAGGACGCGTTTATGTTCCCATAGGAATTCCTTTCGATAGAAGTACAGACAATAGGTAACCCACGGTGTCACTGTCGCAATTGCCGCCAAAAGTTGTATACCGATGTCTCTGAGTCGGATCTTTTCGTCTATTGTTTCGCTTTGCACGCTGTCATCTGAAGCGCGTCTCTTATGATAGATCTGTTTCCCTTTCACAACACCCCAAACGACGAGCGCGATACCGAAGGTGATACAGGCAAGGTAGCTTTTTGAGAGGTACGCGATCCCCATCGCTACACCCGATAAGATGTAATTCCTCCGCTTTCCAGTCCGAACTGCCCGGAGCAGGAACCAACACGAGACCTGTACCCAGAGTAGCAACGCTATGTCAATGTGATCCGAATAGCGATAGCCGTGAACAGACGCGAACAGAAACGGATTGAATCCGACAAGAAACGCGGCAATGAGTCCTGCCCGTTTGTCAAAGAGATCCGAGGCGATTCGATACGTCAGCCACGCGACGACAACAAGGCTGATTGCAGATGGCAACCGGAGCGCGAACGTGTTGATACCGAAAATCAGGTGCGAGATCCAGATCGTCCACATAGCGACAGGCGGTTTATGCAGCCAGATGTGGTTCTCGCCCCACCCTTTGTAGTCGTAAGGGAGCCACGGTTGGTCGTAGAGCGTGAATTTGAGCGGATGTTTCGTCAAATTCCGCGCCACGACCGCGTGAAATCCTTCATCCCAATAGGTGATTCCACTGTGTCCAACATTCCGCACCACCAAAGCCCCAGAGGCAATTAGGATGCAGAGTAGAATAATTTTAATTACGAGCGGCTCGCTTATTTTTGAACGGGCTTCCTCAAAAATCATTTTGTTTTCTTACTAACTTAGATTTAGTTGGCGCGAAAGTTTACCCAAGAAGTTGGCTGACCTCAATCCGTTATCAATCGGCATGACGCGCGAGGTTTTTAGCATCATCCATTACTTTTAAGACAAAGCGTAAAGCCTCATTAACGGCTTCTTCGCTTGGGAAAGCAGCAGCAATGTCTGGATCAAGTCGGACGATATTTGTTCCAGCAGCATATTGCTTCGCGTATTTCCCGCGAATGCCGTTTTTTAACAACGTTTCGTCATACTCAGGACGCAGTTCGTCATTAAGCTCAGTTTTATCAGTCATTTTCGTATATCTTCCTTTCTTGGCGTGTCAATTTACGGGCACTAATAATTCGGATTTGTTGCTCAATATCCGTATGAGAGATAATAAGCAACCGTCCTTGTATTGACTCGCCAATTGTTATGTATCGTGTTTCATCATGTGAATGATCTGGATCAGGGAATGTAAATGCCAAAGGATCACCAAATACGGTTGATGCTTCCTGAAAAGATACATCGTGTTTAGCAAGGTTACTTGTTGCTTTGTTGGAGTTCCATTCAAATTCCATTGTGTCAACTTAGAAAATGCTGTATCAATTGTTTTGGAGCACTAAAATGATATCACCGCGCTTGTAATTTGGCTTTTTCCTCATCGTAGTTGTCATAGATATCCATTTCCGGGCTTTCCCAATCTTCGGCAAAGGAGGCAAGGCGTGCCCGCATTTCTGCCGCTTGTGCTTCGTCAATGCCGCGTTCCCGCAAATCTATAGTGCCTATTGCTCCAAGTATAACTTTTGGGTTGATGAGTACACGAACAGCATCAAAACCTGCTTTTCGTACCTCCAGTAGCGCGGAAACAATAGCGGACTCTAAGGAAAAGGCCTCACGATGAAAATGAATTTGAGGAACCCCATCAATGGTGGCAATCGTTCCGTCATCAAAAATGCTATAGAGCCGATCTGCCTCCTCTTCATTGGGGTCGGCTGTCAAAATAAGTGTGAATTCATGCGTTTTCATGGTAAATTCCGCCCTTATTGATTATTGTATTATTTCGCGTATTTCCCCCGAATGCCGTTTTTGGGCAGTGTTTCATCATACCCTGGACGCAATTCGTCATTAAGTTCAGTTTTATCAGTCGTTTTGAGGCTGCACGAAAACAGTGTTTGACAACTTGTAGGAGAAACCTCCACCACACCAATTTCTCGAATTTCCGTAGAAGTCGGTAAAACAATTCGCCGACAAACAGCTACTGCTTCAACAATCTGCGTCTCTGACAAACCGAAAGCGAGTGTGCAATGCGGCACCCACTGTCCAACAGTGTAATATTCCCGTTGTTCCCTTGCGTACCTTTTGAAGATTTTATGAAATGCCGCGTGAACACGCAGCAACGCCTCAGTAACCGTTACGCCTAAGTAAACAACCCCTTCCGATGTAGAAAAAACACCTATGTTCGGAAAAGACAATCGAAACGGCGCAACACCCTCCGCAAATGTTGAAAACTCCTGTGCAAGTGAATCTGTGTCAAGATGATCGCACACCCCAAGCGATACATGCGGACGATAACCACCTTTGGGCATAGAATCGCTAATCCCTGCTTCATCAATCGCTTTCCACGCATCACGAACGGACGCTTCGGTTGCGGGGTCAAAATACAGTTCAACAACAAACGGCATATATAATCTCTTTAACAGATATAATTTCGCACATATCACTGTGTGCTTTTTCAGCGGAAAAGATCCGGATCACTTTGTTTAGACAGTGAAACCTGTTTTTAGTTAATGTGTTGGGTTTCACTCATAATTTGGGTGAATTCACGGTTCCATCAATCCAACCTACGTATTCACTGGCTCATATAAAGACAGCAGTGTAGCGTGGTGCTTGGCTGGCACCTTTACACGTTCGGTCTCCCAATCACTTATCGCAGCACTGCTGCTGGGTTTCATACCTAGCTTGACCGCTACAGCACTTTGAGTTAGTTTAGCCTTTTTCCGTAAAGCCTTCATCTCGGGCCCGGTGAGCGAAAATTCAGTAGCCGGTGCCGTGACAGTCGCGGGTCCCGACTCATCCATTCCCTTATCAGATTCTTTTGTTAAAGTAGATGTAGATTCATGCCCTCGCATGTGAGTTAATTTTTTTAAATGTTGGTCTATATGCTCTTCTATTTGCATCAGGCGCATCAACGGACATAGGAACTCGAAGGTTTTGTCTGCTGCATAATTTCTCAGTTCCGCTAAACACGCTTGAAACCTTTCATTGACTATAAACTCAATTGCAACGCTATACTGCTCCTTGACATTTGCTTTAATTTCTTCAAGATGTCGCATCTGACTTGTGTTAATTATCGGACTCCAAAACATAAAATGGCGATCGTATTGATTCCAATGCTTGCAAGCGTGTTTAATGCCTCTGGAGAATTTATCTGTAAGTCTTTGAACGTTATCGGGCCTCCTGGTCTTGATGCCGTTTTTGACATCATTTGTAGTATATTGGAGTCCTCTTATATGAATAGCTACCTCACAAACGTAAACCTGTTGTTTTGACATGTTTAGCCCGACAACGTCGATTTCACCCTGTGATTCAGTAGGTAAGTTTGTTTCTATAAAATCGCATTGCCGGATATATCGCAAGTACGAGGATACAAGTTGTTCACCGACATTCAACATTTCAATTTCCTTTTAATGTTTTACGTTATACAAATGCCGCCCCTACGGGGCTTATGGTTTTGGCCCCCCAAGGTTCTACACAGATGCCACCCCTACGGGGCTATCGTATTCCAATAACCCTTGATTTTCTATGTAGCGGAGGATCGCCTCAATTCTTGTAAGGATCTTGACGCTGTTTCATAACCTTAACTTTTACACCTTCTTTAGCTGCCGCGTGAAAAGCGCGAACACCAGCAAGCATTTTTTCATGGTTCGCTTTATCCAACTTCATCCGTTGTGAAAAAACGGGAGCCATACCACTTTGATACTCCTTTTCATACCTCTGTACCCATTTTTCAAATCCTTCGCTATTATACTGAACACACATTAGATTAAAGACGCTCTGCTTATACATGTCGGTACAAAATAAGGATTGAAGTTTTTTGATATTTATATTAAACATGTTTGCGAGGTTTTTGTTTGACGTTTTGCGCCACCAGCACCTCTCAGCAATCTTGAAAACAAGGCTTGACGTTGATACAGGTTTATACGTATAATCAAACGTTGACACAAGCGGTAAAGCTTCGTTAGCACTCTCCTCGGTTTCGTTGGACTCGGGGGGCAACTCGCCATCCAGTGTAGCTATGTCAATTGTCTCTGCTGGCCGTGCACCTCTGTTCCAAATGTAACTGTCAACTGCCCTGACAGAGAGCCCCAAGCGTTCACAGGCTGCTTCCAAGAGGGCATGTGCTTCTAAATCCGATACAATTCGGTCTAAGACATCAGACACAAATCTAATAATATAGATATCAGGTTTCGTAGTATCCACACCGAACAATATGCAGAGGTACTGAAAACCAGCAGGCCCAAAACCTCTGATGTTTAATCTGTCGGTCTGGGACTGTGCTTGCACTACCCACTGCTTGAGAGCCTTCTCTTCAAAGATCGTTGGTGTTTGCTGAACAATTTCACAAAGGAACATGACTACCTCATACAGAATCCTTGCACGATCCTCGTGATTATAATTGAGTTCCTGTTGCACGAACGCATGCGGTGTTGAATAACTTGTCATGAGCTCAGCCAACTCGGTAATCTGTTGTATGTCCGGATGATTGCTGATAAAAATTTTCAACCGGGGCACCACGAACGAATCGTATGGTCTGTTGAGTGAAAGGACACAGTCAATAACTTTAACAGCAGGAGAGCGGGAATCCAGCAAATCTTCCGGGCTTGGAAGATCCGATGCAAACTTCATTATCTCAGTTGCTACAGTGTTAATATCAGCCTCTGCTATGTTAACTTCCTTCATTAAAAATTTCCTTCTAAAATTCATATCCATATGCATCTGCGATGCATACTTTCAATAGTTGTTAGCGCAGGTTTACCACATTCCTTATCAACCGGGAAAGGTTATAACATGGTTTAAGAAAAAGAACATAGCAATTACAAAAAGAACTTCAAATATTCCTATAACCAGAAAGAAAATATAAGGAATTATATTTGTAGATACAGATAATGTACGGAAGTATTCATTCATCGTATTAACAATCTCTCTGAGAGCAGAACGATGTGCGCGCTGTTTGACCTTGACAATACCAGTTCCCATCCACGACTGAACAGACACTTGCAAATCTGCCTGAATAGATGTAAGCCGTATTGCAGAAAGACTTTCTTCATAGGGTAACTGCAGTTTCTCAAGAGCTGCGAGGAGTGTTTCCCGAAACGATACATCTGTAACCCCATATACGACATAACCTCTCAGTGAATACCATACCATCAGGATTACAGAGAGGACCAACCCACATAGAATGGCGATTAGCCACTTCATGAAATATATATCGGAACTGCTGCCGGACGCCGATAAAAGCGGCAATAAGATTACCGGTAATGGAATGAAAGCAACAAGTATTGTTGCCAAAAACCACCTATTTGAGATCATGAAGGGTGTCTTGCTTAAAATACCTCGCAATCCAATGTAAAAAGAAAAGATTGCCGTGATTCCAAGCGCAATTGGAAACATAATTGAAAACAATTTCATATAGTAATTGAGTTCCAATTTCTTTCGCTCCTAAAACTTCAGTTTGATTTCACTAAAAATCCAAACTCACACCCATCATAACCAACCGCGGGGAACTCCACGATAGCGGATGTGAATGTTTCTGGCTGCTGAGCGGGATGCCGTATCGGTCATACGTCACTGCGTCTAAGATATCGTCAAGGTTTTTCGTGTTGAAGACATTCCGAATATCCACGAAGAGCGTGTAGGTCAACCCACCAATCCGGCTCCGTTTGCTGAGGAGTGCATCAACATTGTACGTTGCTGGATAACGCTTGGAGTTGATGTCGGGTTTGATGGGTGCTCGCGGATTCGGTGTATAGGGCAAACCGCTGCCGTAGCTACCAATCAAATTGACAGCAGCATCAAACGGCAATTGAATATCCAGCGTTCCAGAAAAGATGTGACGCTGATCCCATGCCAACGGATGGCTTTCGGTTACATCTGGCTGCTGCCGATAATAAGTGAGATAGCCCAAATTCCGACTCGAACCTTTACCCTTCGCAACAGAATAGGTATAACTCAGCATACCAGAAACCCGACTCCGTCCCGTGCGCCACTTGCGGATCGTGAGTTCAAATCCCTGAACTCTGCCGTAGATACCGTGGGTGACACCGTCGAATTCATCATTAAGGAAGTAACTATAATCATTAGTCTCTACGTCAGGAGTGACATGCACACTGTTAACGAGTTTATTGATATCCTTGGTGAATCCAGTTAAATCAATTGTTAAGTCATCAGTGAATTGCCGTATAACGCCAACTTCATAGCCGATAGTTCTCTCTGGATTGAGGTCAGGGTTGCCTCTTCTTCGGATGGCACCCCGCATATCGAAACTAAGGTTTTCGTAGAGATCATCACCGCGCGGGATCTGGTAGTAATGCCCATACGTGAAGTGCAATTTCGTCCGGTCGGTAATCGGGTAGGAGATACCGAGGCGTGGCGAGACCATGTGTTTGGTAGAAGCCTTAACAGGATCTTTGATAATCGGTAGTCCAACTTTATAAGTCTCTTTGTCCAATTTGATTGTGCCGTCGTCGTTAAGTTCCAGCGGATCCAATGGGTCCGCGGGTGAGACCCCATCGGGATTATACAGGTCATATCGTAACCCGGCGTTGACGATCATCCCTTCATACTCCATCTTGTCTTGGACATACATACTCAAAGATTGCGGCTGGACATCATAAAACTCCATGTAGAGGTTGGAACTTCCATAGTTTGTCGTCCCGAGATTATAGATATCGTACGCCAAGAATTCGACACCTGTCTGAATCAAGTGGTTCGCTGTAACTTGGCTTGCAAAATTCCCCCGCAATATTGAGGTTGTCGCCTCGCGAGTCGTCCAGGAGTTGTCATCCCCCGCGATGAAATAGGTTGTATCGTTGTACGCCTGTTGGGGCGGATTTCTGATTCTGCCTTCTTCTTCGTTCTGCTCAGGTGTCTTTTCGGGGTCCCAAGCGTTCTCATCAAATGTCTTGTCCAACGGATCCCACACTTTATCGGGTTGATGACTCGCAACGGCGCGATGGAATTGACCCAAGGTCAAAGTATAAAATGTGCCTGAGTTGATATTGTGTGAAAGTTGGACGGAGAGACTGCGGGCATCTCTCGTACTCACTGGGATTGCGCTGGGCCAAAAACGGAGGCTGCCACCATAGGAGTTGGATTCCCGCTGATCGAAAAGCCCACTTGCGGAGAGTTTGATACTCGGTGTCACTTCAAACTTCATTTTCCCCTGAAAAGTGTATCCCAATCCGTCGCTATTCGGTAGATAACTCTCATCGCTCCGCAACTGGCTGTCAAAAGCGAAAGTCAAGCGATTGCCCCATATCGGTCCACTGAGCGCAAATTCCCCAATGTGGCTCGGAGACAGATCATACGCTTTGGTATCATTGAATACCCCACTATACTGGTTCAAGTCCACAACATAACCATCTAACAGCGTAACCTGTTTCTTTTCATAGTCGATAACAGTGCCATCGGCATCCTTGTAAGGTTGGCGTGCCATGATGGCTTCGCCGGTTTCTTCATTTACGCTCGGTTCATCTGTTTCTGGGTCTATCACAGGTTGAAGTGGGTTTTCCGCCCTGTCGGCGTAAACGCCGGGGACAATCTCTGTGAAGATTATCTGCTCATCGCCTTCTCGTTCTGCTAATTCTGCGACAGTAACATCTTCTCCGCGATACGGTGTTTGGTAATCGTAAGGTTTGCCGAGGAAGATACCTCTGAAAGGTTCAATCGCAACCGGTCGGAATCCGTTATCAGGATCCAACCACGGACCATATAGCGGATCACCGTGGTGTGTCCCCCACTGTCCAACGCGGTACCTGAACCGACCAGAAAATTTGTGTGAACCTGCCTTCGTGATGAGGTTAACGATACCGGATTGGGCATCGCCGTATTCGGCGTTGAATCCGCCCGTGATGACTTCCATCTGCTCAAGCGATTTCGCACTAATATTCAAGCCTAAACTTCCGCCGATCGGATCACTGATGGGGATACCGTCAATCAGATATTTCACCTCTGTTGACCTGCCGCCACGGACATGAAGCGAACCCGTTGAATTGAGTACCGAAACGCCCGGGAGTGTCTGGAGAATGCCGTTCACGCTATCACGAGGCATCGCTTCGATATCTTCTGCTTCAATAATCCGTGTCGTCTGCGTGACATCCTTCTTAATGAGCGGCTTAACAGCCGTCACTGTTATGCTTTCAAGCGTGGCAACCTCAGATGCCTTCAGGGCGAAGTTGAGAGTTGTGGTAAGCCCGGCAAGGACTTTCGCACCTTCTACGGTCTCAGAACTGTAACCGGTTAGTTCAACTTTCACGTCATACCCACTGGGTGGGATATTCGTCATCACATAGTAGCCAGCATCGTTTGTCGTTGCGGTGCTGCTTGTTCCGACGATTGTTACCGTGACGTTTGCGAGCGGTTCATTCGTCGCTTCGGCGGTGATTATACCAGAAACCTTTCCGGTGATGGCAGCAGACAGGTCTCGGATGCCTACCATCACGACACACACCACACTTAGCGCGAGTAATACTACCTTCTTGAACATATCATTCTTTTTCATAAGTGCGTTCCCTCTTTTGCAATGTTTGAAGTAACGTAAGTTTGACATAAGTACATAGTTGAAAACCCGACACATTCGCACACGGGCAGCCTTGGATTGCTGGGTAATGTTTGCATGGCGGAAGTCATTCCAAAATCTAATCTAAGACGTTTTCAATGAACCGGAGGCTTTTTAAGGTGCGTTCGGTATGATATTCAATAAAACTGCCGAGTCCCCGTTTCAGTTCTTGATGGTTGCGGGTAGAGGCGCGAATTCGGTTGAACCGTTCCCATTCGGATTTCCGAAGCATCTTTAACAATTCACAACTACCGGGGGAGATTGTAAAAGCAGCACCATCTCGATTTTTGCAATCGGCACAAAGCACACCACCGTACCGGATGCTGAACGCAATCCCGAATCTATTTGCCGCGGCACCTTGGACATCTGAACCACAATGCACACAGCGCGAGAGTTCCGGGGCGTAGCCCGCACAATCCAAGAACTTAATCTCAAACCCTCTGGCGAGCAAGGGAACATCATCAACATGTCCTAAAAATTGACAGGTGGTTCGAAGTAAATCGAAAATTTCAGGGTTGGCGACACCCTCTGATGCGATGCTCTCCACGAGTTCAGCGAAGTAGCAGCCATAGGTGATACGCGTGAAATCCGAGCGAATGACATCAAACCCGTCAATCAAATTAAAATCAGTGATGTTCTGCAATTCTCGGTTTTCGCGGTGCTGAAAGAGGAGCGTGCCGTGGTTGAGGAGTTCTAAACTCCCGCCGAGTTTGCTTTTTGGACTTTTCACGCCGTAAGCGACTGCTTTGACTTTTCCGAAGTCAGGCGTGTAGAAAGTAATGATTTTGTGGAATTCTTTAAGGGGAAAGGTGCGAATGACAATCGCTTGGGTTTTTTGGGCTGCCATAACTTTGGGTATAAAAGTGTTATCACAAATGGGAAAAGATCGGGGCGAGAGGATTTGAACCTCCGACCTCCTGCTCCCGAAGCAGGCGCGCTAGCCGGGCTGCGCTACGCCCCGTTCTTACGCTTAATTATACCTTCTCTGATGGACTTTGTCAAATTAATTCCATCTTCTGGGTGTGTAAATATGTCGTCAAAAGATTTTACATAGATGTCACCTCGCTGGGGAAACCAAGACATTCCGACAGATCAACGTTACAAACCCCGCCTACAAGAAACCGAATAGTCCAACGGATCGGGCTTACAAACCCCTCCGAGAAAAGAAAGGCATTCCGACAGATGAGCGGTGTTATTGTGATGGTTTTAAAACGCGTCATCACTATCGTTAATTTCCGGCATTTCAAGATGAATCCTTTGGATGCGTCGTTCGTCTGCCTCAAATATGGTGAACCGGATACCGCGGTAGGTAAATTGGGTCCCCTGTTCAGGCACACGACCGAGATAGTCTACAACGAACCCACCGATTGTATCAATGTTTTCTGCTTCAAGTTCGGTGCCGAGTTTTTCGTTCAATTCAATAAGATTTAGTCGCGCATCAACGGAATAGGTGTTAGGTGCTATCTCAATGTAGTCATCTTGTTCGTCGATTTCGTCTTCATCTTGAATTTCACCGACGATTTCTTCGATGATGTTTTCGAGTGTTATGATTCCGGCGGTGCCACCGTATTCGTCTACAACGATCGCCATGTGTTGCTTATGCTCGCGAAGCTCCCGAAAGAGTTCTGAGATATTCTTACTCTCCGGCGTGAAAAAAGGACTTCGATCGACGATAAGTTCTCTCAGGTTGACCGGCTTACCTCTTGCCCAACAATCCAACATATCTTTGACGTGCAGGATCCCAACAATTTGATCAATTGTCTCTTCGTATATCGGGATACGCGTATGCCTGGAGGTGATTGCGGTCTGTAAAACTTCGGTTTCAGGGGTTGCGACTTCAAGGCATATCATATCGGTGCGTGCGACCATGATTTCTCTGGCAACTTTATCGGGCAGGTCTAAAATTCTGGCGATCATCTCTCGGTCGTCTGGCTCTAAGATTTCTTGGCTATCGGCGACATTGTCGAGTGTCTCTAACACTTCTGGAGATACGAGGGTATCTTGTGCAGATGTGGCTTTGCCGCCGAAGATTCGGACGATGAGGTTGGCGAGGAAATTGAGCGGGATTAAAACAAGGAATCCGCACCAGTAGATGGCACGGAGGGCACTGAGCGCCCGGATGGTTGCTGCGCCAGTACTGCCCCGTACATAGTTTTTGGGAAACAATTCGGTAAAGATGACAAAGCAGGCGACTGCGAGGGCTGCACTCGCGACTGGATATGTTTTCCAAAATGTCATAAGCACCGTAACGCCTGCTACTATCAGAATTGTTTTTGCCGTGATAATAGTTAACGAGTAACGGCGCGGATGGTGCAGCAGTGATGTTAACACTTCATAACGTTTGCCGCCTTCCTCGGCGAACTTGAGAATATCGTCTCGCGTTAACCGAGCGAGCAACGCTTCGGCAGTTGAAAACAGCGCACTGAGAATTAAGATTATACCTAAACTAACGAGTTTGATGACTAATAGGTCGTCCAAACGTAAAATTACACCCCCTACAAACTGGTGCTCAAAAGTTAGCGAACAATCGTGCTATGGTTTCCTCAATAAACCGAAGATGGTATTCTGCTTTTGAAACATAACTGTGGCTTCTTCTTGTGTTTGATGGTCGTAGCCAAGCAGATGAAGTGCACCGTGTATCGCGAGTAACGCGACTTCGATTTCAAGAGTGTCGTAGGTTGTCCCCTGTTTTTCGGTTTCAAGACTACTGCGAGTCGCGCTGAACTGATCGCCTGTTGTCAATTGCCGCGATGCCGTTTCGAGGGATATAACGAGATCACCGAGTACATTCGGGTTCACATTCCCATCTTCACCCTCACGCATCGCAAAAGCCAGCACATCTGTCGGCGCATCAACGCCTCGATAGTCGCGGTTGAGATGTTTAATGTCAGCATCGTCTGTTAAGAGGACACTGACTTCACACGCCTCTGCATCATGTGCTTTTAGTGTCGCGAGCACTGCGTTGTGAATGACTTCTACGTCAAAGGTGGTATTGTTACTTGTATTCCTAACGCGAATCAAAACGGTTATTCTTCTGCATCGGACGCACTTGGCGGGTTCCCGCCGTTCCGTCCCTTATTGTGTGGTGATGCCTGTTCATAAGCTTCGACGATACGTTGGACGAGTTCATGTCGGACAACATCAACCCTTGAAAAATAGATGAACTCAATGCCGTTGATTCCTGAAAGCACCTCTTGTGCATCTGCGAGTCCTGAAATTTTGTGTGTCGGTAGATCTGTCTGCGTAATGTCGCCTGTGACCACGGCTTTTGAGTCAAAACCGAGGCGGGTGAGGAACATCTTCATCTGCTCAATCGTAGCATTTTGCGCTTCATCAAGGACAACAAACGAGTTGTTGAGCGTTCTGCCTCGCATGAAAGCGATCGGTGCGACCTCAATAACATTTCGTTCGATGTATTTGTCGAGTGCTTCGGGTGGCATCATATCGTAGAGCGCATCGTATAACGGACGTAGGTATGGATGCACCTTGTCGGCAATATCGCCGGGTAAAAAACCGAGTTTCTCACCAGCTTCAACGGCGGGTCGCGTCAAGATGATACGACTCACCTGTCCACTTTTGAGTGCGGAGACCGCCATCGCCATGGCGAGATATGTTTTCCCTGTTCCGGCGGGTCCGATACCGAACACAAGGTCGTTGTGTTTCATCGCTTCCACATACCTTCTTTGACCAGCGGTCTTTGGACGGATGACACCGCGTTTTGAGAATACCGGAATAGACTCGGCACCTGTGTCACCTAAGGTATCTCGTTCATCGACCCTGGATGCACGAATCGCATAGTTGACATCAGTTGCCTGAATGCTTTCTCCTTTCCGAATGCGGTGAAGAAGTGATTCGAGAACCGTTGTCACCCGGTTGACTTCTGTGACGTTTTCGCCAATGATAGCGATGTTGTCACTTTTCAAAACAACGCGGGCATCGAAATTGTCTTCAATAATTTTTAAGAAGGCATCGCTATGCCCGAACAGGGCTTGCACTTCAGCGTTGCTCTGTATGGGAACACCCTTTGATTCTTGTTTTTGCAATAGAATTCTAATCCTCCAGTTTGTTTATGTGGGAGACACGCAAGTTTCCCGTGCCTATGCTGCTTAACTTAACAAAATTAGAAAAAAAAGTCAAATTTTACGCGTTACGTAAGTTTTAGCCCATTGTGCGTAAGTCCTATGAACTTATTTTTATTCTACAATGTCATTAAAGAAAAATCAAGCGGTTTTTATTTTCGTCCATAGAATTTGACTTCTCGAATCGCAGCACCCTTGAGTGGAATCCACATTTTACGTTCTTCGTCGTCGTGTCGGACGTTTTCGGGGTCTTCCAAGGCATTTGCTGTCAATCGCAAATGATGAATTTCCCGCTCAACCTTGAATCTTACTGGCAGTGTCCCTTCCACTTTTATGCCGCGTTTATCCTCTACTGCCTCAAACGAGAGTTTCTGGTTCGGGCGTTTTATGCCAACATCCAAAGCGAGGTTACGGATGGTTGATGCCGGATAGACTTCAACATACTTAATATAACTGGGTGTGTCCAATTTGATCAAGGTTTCCGTTTTGAGACTACCTTCCACCCGACGCTGGTACTGCAGCGGCTGAGATACCCCCTTTACTATACTTCCAACAAATTCTTTTTTGATGGATCCTTGTGCTGCAAAGGTGCCAACTGTTTTCAAGTCGCCATCTACAATCTCAGGGATTCGATCACAGGTGAGCCGCGATGCCGGAATTTCAATAAGTGGCACCTCTTGCAGCATCGCACACCCCATAACACTGCATATTAGAACCAATAAAATGCTGAATACTTGTATTCTCATTTTTTTTCTCCCTACCAGATGTAGAAAATCTTCTTACGATTGCTTCTTCCCGTAAATTTTGATCTCTCGGATTGAAGCCCCTTTCAGAGGGATGTTAATTTCCTTGTCATCGTTCCGTGTCGCGTTCTGCCGGTCTTCTATTGCGTCCGCTGTCACACGCAGATAGAGCACTTCCCGCGCAACGCTGAATTTAACAGGTTTTGTGCCTCCTACATCTCTATGCTGTTTATCATGCACCGGTTGAAATCCTGTTCCGGATTGACCGAGATGATAACCGGAGGCTTCCAATGTTGTGCTCAGTGCCAAATTAGGGATGCGCGAGGCGGGGTACACTTCGACAGTATTCACGTACATCGGTTTTTCGAGTTTAATCACAATCTCACATCGGATTGTTCCCTCAAGATCCGTTATATACTGCCCCCTGCCAAATGAACGCCTGCTGCGTTCCACGACCTCATACTTCTTTGTGACTGTCCCTTGGACTGAAAAAGTCGCAACCGTTTCCAAGTTACCGTCCACTATTTCAGGATGGGTTTCACAGGTCAATTGTGAAGCAGTAATCTCCTCAATAGGTGTCCCCTGAAGCCAAGATAGACGCGACTGCAGAATTCCCGTTCCAGATTGCCCCTGAGATGCTACACAACCAGCAATACTTAGCATTAACACCATCCCTGCGATATAAACGGACATTTTCAGGCTATGTCCGAAGTTATAACGTGTCGAGATTTTATCCATGTTGCTGCCGCCTCCTTGTTTAGAGGATTGTAAAGTGCACCCATAAGTTCACCTTGGCTGCTTGTAGGGTGCACCTGCCATTAGAGGGCCTACCTGCCGAAAAATCTGACTTCGCGAATCTCGCCACCTTTTAGCGGGATCTCAACGCTTGAGTTTATGTTTCGGGTAGAATTCTGTTTATCTTCAATCCCGTCTGCACTCATCCGTAGATAGAGGACTTCTCGTCCAATTTGGAAGCGAACCGGGGTCAATCCTTCTATATCTTTGTGCTGCTTGTCGGCGACTCGCTCGAAGGCGACATCAAAGCGGGGTGGATCGTCGGTTGTTGTCATCATTGCGAAATTCGGGATGTGCCGTGATGCCGGATAGACCTCCACGTAAGAAACATAGGTCGGTGCATCGAGTTTGATAATCGCTTCTGTGCGACGGTTGCCTTCAACTTGTGTGATGTAGCGCCGTTGTGCGTACGTCTGCCTCCGAGTCTCACCGTCAAAAATTTGATACGCTTTTCGGACGAACCCATTTACTGCAAATGAACTCACCGTCTCCAGATTGCCATCCACGAATTCCGGGTTTGATGCACAGGTGAGGCGTGAGGGGGCAATTTCTTCAACAGACTGGTTCAACTGGTTCAGCACAACGCATCCTGTAAAACCGATGAGCAGAACGACTAAGCTGCTTAGGATTCTCATTTTTTTCTCCTATTGATTGTGGCAGACAGTATGTGCCTGCTCTGTACACATTATATCCATTGGTGCCCAAATACGAAGATATTGCGAAAATAATAATGCGCCTATAATCGCTGGTTTGGTGGACAGAGAACCCACGGCGTGTATTTATGCGTATTATACGGGTATCTCAATATCGAAACGTTCCGCGGCTTCAACGAGGCGGTTCCAAGTCGGTTCCTCAATCGGTATCCCTTCGCGCAGGCGTTTCTCGCGGCTCCGTTCCTCGAATTCTCCCGGAACATAGATTTCGTCAACACCTGGCAATCGGGCAGACGACTTCACCCACTCTACAAGATATGCGATCTCCTGTTCATAGTCCGCTAAGTCGATGAAATCCTCGATTTTGATAGCGAACATTACGATGCCGCTTGCCCCTCGCGTCGGTTGTTCACGGCTACATCCTGCCCAAGAGAGTCCGCCAGCAATAGCATCGATCATCACGCCGAGTCCGAACCCTTTGTGTCCGAACTGAAAACCACCGAGCGGCATAACGGCTGTGTCCTGCGGACGTTCACGAAAGGCGTTCGGGTCCGTGAGCGGTTTGCCTTCAGCATCTATCATCCATCCTTCCGGTATGGATTCACCACGAGCCGTCTGGACGAGCAGCTTCCCGCCTGCGACCACGCTGAGCGTCATATCAAGCAGGAGCGGTTCGCCATCTTGACGTGGTACTGAGATCGCAATCGGGTTTGGCGGTAGCCTACGAGAGGTGCCACCGTGCGGATGCATAAACCGTCCGCCACCATTGAGCAAGACGACCCCGATCATACCAGCACGCGCCGCAATCGGTGGGTACTCGCCCATCCTGCCTGCGTGTCCACATCGGTGTAAACCGACCGCGCCGATGGTGCAGCTTCCTGCTTTTTCGACAGCCATCTCCATCGCTTTCCGTGCGGCAACCATACCGAGCGCACCGTTAGCGTTGATGACGGTAGCAGCACCACTTTGCCTGACAATCTCCATTTTGTCTGTGGCGGGTCCGCCTGCCATGCCACCGATGTAGTTCGGCGCGTTGATAACACCGTGTGAATCGTGACCTGCGAGGTTAGAATCGACGACGTGGTCGCTGACGATGCGCGCATCTTCTTCTGTACCACCAGCACCGCGATATATATCGTATACAAACTTTCTCAAAACATCATGAGATATTGTTGGCATAAATGTTTTCCTTACTGAATTGCGGATTTGTCAGATGAATAGAGACCTTTTACAACGGGATTAGCACCGCTGCCTACAGTTGATTTTCACGAAATTCGACACGCCCATAAATGTCCTCTAAGGACAATTCACAATCAATTGAGGTAAGCGACAGCACATCTTCAAGTGATCGGAATTCGGCGGGTTGCCATTCCGTGCCTTGCCGACGGTAACGTTCAACTCCTACTTCGTCTTGTGAAACAAGGATGTATTCTCGCAGAGATGCAAGTTGCTGATAGTGTTTGAACTTCTCTCCACGATCATACACTTGGGTTGATGGAGAAAGTACTTCTACTAAAACAATCGGGTTCAGGAGTGTATCAAAAGTGTTATCCTCAAAGCGAGGTTTATCACAAACAACGACAACATCAGGGTAGAAGTAGGAAGTCTCTGGACTAGTCCGAACCCGCATATCGTTGGTGTGGACTTCACACGTTCCGCCTTTCAACTGGATATAAAGTTCTCCAGAGATATTCGTCACAATGAGACTATGTGCGCGACTTGCACCGGACATAGCGATTATTGCCCCGCGCAAGTATTCATGCTTGATATCTGCCTTGCGTTCCCAAGCAAGGTATTCCTCAGGGGTCAAATAAGTTTGCGCTGCAGTAGATGACATACATACCTCCATAGAAACGAGGTTACTCGTTTGGTCAGAAACGCTTTAAAAGTCGCTATGCTTGGCGAAATCCGTTCTCCGTACGATGCCAATTCTGTCCGTGATTTGGATCGCGGAACTGGATATTTCTGCCCAGCAGCTGCTTAAGTACATCGCTTTCGCCTGCTAACGCCTCGTCAGTCAACTGCCGCGGCATATCCTCTTGCGGATAGATGACCGATCGGTTATACATACCGAGCAACCCGACGCGCGGTGTGTCCGTGAGGTTCGCCCGAGACTGATGCCAGATTGCACCGTTTGTGAACATGATAGAGCCTTTCGGTGCGACAGCGACGCTGCTCTCAAGCCCTTCTGCTTCCCCCAATTCGGGACGGCGGAGCGTTTTGTGTGAACCTGCGATGCACGCCGTTGCACCGTTTGCTTCCGTAAAGTCGTCCAACATCCAGACGGTTTGTCCGGTTATTGAACCCGATGGGAAAGGCGATTGCATCGCCCAATACGGGTAGTCAATATGCCAACCGCCTTCGGGTGCGCCGGGTCCAACGATATTCGCCGTAAATGTGGAGGCGATGACATCCTCACCGAGCATCCGTTTCCATACGGCAACGACGGTCGGGTGCTGAATAAAATAACGGAAGATGGGAGATTTTCCGACGATTGCCCAGACGCGTCGGATTTTACCGTCACCGTAACTGTGGTCAAATCCGTTTTCGATGTCTTCTTCAACTAATTTCCAGATTGCTTCGCGTGCTTCGTCTGCTTCATCGTCGGTAATCACATTTTCGATGATGTGGAAACCGACTTCGCGCAAGTCTTGCTCAACAATGTCGAGTCTTTCTGAGTCTAACGCTGATCTGATTTGTAGCATATTTCACCTCTGTGCTACCGGATACGCGGTAGATTGCGAACTGCTTCAATAACCTGATCTTCCAGATCGTCTGCATCGCTATCTGGGACCAGATTGTGTTTGTCCATCCACGCGATATTTTCTGCGACACTCTCTGTAACCGGGATTTTCGGACTGAATTCAGGTAACGCTGCTGCAAGTTTTTCGTGGCTGAAGATTTGTGTATGCCCGAAGTTCCCCCGCAATCCACTGAATCGTTCTGGTGACATCGCGATGAGCGTCTCTTGCGATACATGCACAATCTCTATATCAACGCCGAGTGCGTCTGCCGCTGCACGGTGCCACTCGTCCCACGTCCGTGCTTGTGGGTGGACGATGTTGTATATCTCGCCGAAGCAGTCGGATTTACCGAGTATATCTGTAAACGCAAAACCTGCGTCGCGAGATGACAGGAATTGAAAATAATTTAATCCGTCGCCTGCGGAGAGGATCGGTTTGCCCTTCCGCAACCGATCAATCCAACCGCCATCTCCGCCGACTTGACGCAGGAGATTCATCCCTGGCCCGTGGGTATATGACGGTTTGAAGATGGTTACCGGAAACCCATCGCGTGCGTGTGCTTCTAACAGCAAATTATCCGCTGCGACTTTGCCGAGTCCGTAACCTGACTCCCCTTCCAACGGTGCGGTCTCTGGGAGGTTAATCCCGCTGAACGGCGGTCCGTAGGTCATCACCGTTGAGCAGTGGACGAAGTGTCCGACGCGTCCTTGACATGCGCGGAGTGCGGAAGCGGCATCTTCGGCATTGAAACTAATCATATCGATGACAGCATCCCAATTTTCCGCACCGACTTTCGCCTCAAAATCGTCGCGTTGTTGTCGGTCCCCGTGGATGATGCGGACATCTGGCGGCGGTGCGTCCCTATGCTGTCCACGGTTAAATAGGACAACTTCATGGTTTCGGTGTTGCAGGGCAGCAACAATCCCACGGCTGATGTTGCCTGTCCCACCGATGACTAAGACTTTCATGGGTTAGATTCCTCCTCTATTAATGCTATCTCTTTAGAATTTCTCTATATCACTTGTGAGGGCGGTTCTTGCATGACAGGAATGACGTAGCTCCGGATAGCGAAACCTTCAATAATTTCTGTTTCCATCCGCGGACCGGGATTTTTCCGATGATCGAACACAACATAATATCCCTCCGCTGCATCCTCCAACTGCATGTATGCCGCGAGTTGCTTCTTGCCTGCTCTATAGGATCGCTCTCCCTCCCAAATTTTGGTTTCAACGATATACTTTCGCGAATTGTGCAGAATAAGCAGATCCATTCTACCACGTCCTGCTTGCACTTCAAGGTACATTCGTCCCTTCACCAACCGTACAAACTGCTCAAGATAGGCAAAAAGGAGGTATTGTCCAACGAACTCTTTTGGAGTCTCTGGCACCTGCAGAATTTTATATCCCACACGTGCGATAAAATTCTGAAAGTTATCAAGTAAGGGCTGCAGGCGAATTTGCCCATTGGATGTGAGGTAATCTAAGAAATCGGTTTCCGCGTCCTCAGGGAAGTATTCACACTCCAGTCCGTTTATCAGGGGTTGGAACGCTTTCATGATGCGATACTGATAAATCGGATTGACGACCTCACACATTCCGTCAGCACCTTCCGCGAGGATACCATAAGTAGCGAGCTCCGAAATAAATTCGTTATCCAGATTAAAATCCACACCTCTATCGCGGGAAACAATTCCCATCAGAAGGGTTTTAAAACGTGGCTCCCTTCGGATATTGGTTATGAGATGCTGAATGTTGACGTTCCGTTCGCGCAGCAACCGCGTGTGCGCTTCTGAAAAGTGCGTCATGTCGATGCACTCGGTTTTTGGAATGTTCAATTCTTCAGTAAGTATCTGTGCGAATCGGTTTACAAGGAACGGCTGACCGGCTGTCTGTCTATGGAGTGCTTCAGTGACCTCTGGAGTGAAAGACTGCCCGACTGCCTCAGTATACTGCCCAAGAAGCTCACGAACCTGTTCAAGCGTAAAGTTAGGCAAAGCGAACTCGTCCTGAATATTAAAGGGTGAAATAGAACGGTCATAGTTAAGTTGTGTTATACTCTTAACACCGACGATGCCGAGACTGAAAGGGCAGCGTGAATCTACACCGGAGAGGTAGATGCGGCGAAGCGAGTGCAGAAAATCGCTCACAACAGTTTGCGGAATGCCATCAAACTCGTCAATTATCATTACAAGTCGCTGCGGTTTTAGCAGATTTTCAAGTTCCGTAAAGAAGCGTAGCATTGACAGATGATCGGTTACCTGGAACCCTTGAAGATATTGATGAAGTGCTCCCGATAGCACGTGTCCCCGTTTTTGAAAAATCTTTCCAATTTGTTCACGTATATCCTGGTAGAGTTCACTGTAAAAAACGGAAGCGTTCAGGTTTTTATAGGCTTCAAAATTCAATTGAATCGGGAAATAAGTTATACCCTCGGCTGTGAGGGCATCTAATGCCCACCGGAAAAAAGTTGTTTTGCCTGTCTGCCGTGGCGCGAAGATGACGATGTAGCGTCCCTGTTTAACGCGATCGACGAAATCTGCAAGTTCCGTCGTCCGCTTGACGACATAATTTCGCGCGGCATCTACAGGACCTCGCGTCTCAAAAGTTTTCATCGCATCCTCTCCTCGGCTTTAGTGTCCTTAATTAGTATTAACGCTCGTCTGCACTACAGTCTTTTTACGTTTCCGCCGCGTAAGGGAGATACCGCCGAAGCCACTGATGATGGCCATGTAAAACCCAAAATCATACCACCATCCTGTATTTTGGGGTTCATAGACGCGAATATCTGGATTAAAAATTCCCCATATTAAAGAGATTGGCGCGATCCAACCGTGCCAGATGCCCCAGAAGAATCCGGCGGGTTTCTCGGCAGTGTGTTTGCCATCGCCGGGCACACATCCTGCAGAAGTCATGAGTGTTATCAAAAGTAAGACGCAGACCAGTTTTTGGGTGTTCATTTTCTACTCCATATCAACAATTGCACGCGACAATGCCCAATCTAACCGCCGTCGGTAGTGTCCATCACGGCGCATGCCTTTGAATGCTGTTAAGAAAACATCATGGGTTTTCTCGCGGATTGTTGTTAAACGCGCATTAAGCACATCTATATCCACGCGCCACGGCATGCCGATTTTCGTTATGGAACGGCAGTGGACACGGATCGGATAATCTTTCAGTTCTTCTGGTGGACAAAAACGGATAGACGCAGAAACGGTGTTATCAATGGCGATGAGTCCGAGATTCCCCTCTGGATCGTTGAATACAATCTCACGATTGGAGGAAGGCAGTGGCAAGTGTCTGCGGAGTTCGCTCATAGTGCCAAGAAACTGATTGTTGCGCCATATCCTTACATCTGATGTCGCGTCCGGTGCAAACAGTGCGAGACCCACAGGGTGTTCAGTGTCTTCAAACATAACTGAAACCCCCCTGCCCCCCTTATCAGGGGGGTAATTGGTCTTATCTTGCGTTTGTGGGACTAAAGAGATGAAATCGTGCAGCCGTTTCAGGAAAAGACCGCTCCGAATAAACGCCTCTGGGATGATCGCTGCGACCCACCCACAATGCGTCAGGCACTGCTCAAGTGCGTATTTGTAGAGATCATCGTAGGAAGTCGCTTCTGGAAAAGGTAAACCGCGGCGCGTTGCGGAATTCCGCGCCAACCACGGTGGATTGGTAATGCAAACGTTAAATCCTTTAGGAAAGTCGGCGAGGGTGTCACGTTGTGCAATCCGCTCTGCTCCGGGTTGAATGTCGAAAAATGCCCAACCCCGGCATTGCAGGTTTGCTGCATCAATCAATTGTGGAATGTCTTTCGCACCTGCGAACGGCTCTAAAGTTATCTGTTGTGCTAAATCAGACGCTTTTGCCCACGTCTGGAAGGGTTCCAACAGGAACGGGTTCCCACGTGTATAATAGCGTCCACTCGCTCGTTTTTCGTCCATTTTTTAGTGTTCTTCTAAGTAGGTAGGTCTGTTTTCTTCTGTCCAAGGGAATGCTAACACACTGTTTGATTAATATAAGTCCATTCACCCTAAAAGTCAAGTGGAATTTTCGCCGATTCGGACAAACAAAATTGACAACAGTCCCCAAATTTGGTATTATACCTGCAATACAAACTTCTGACCTACGCAAAGAAACGAGGACGCGCCGATGCCAATTACGGATGCAATGCCGGAACTCAAGCGAACACTACAGTTTTTTCCGGTTAAAAACGAGAATCCATCAACGTTAACACGCGCCCAAATCGCACACTTCAATGAAAACGGGTTTATCTCACCCTTAGATGTTTTTTCGGAAGCGGAGATCGCCGAACACCGTGCCTATTTTGATCAACTTATGGAAAAGGCACTGGCAGCAGGGATGAATAGCTACTCCATCAACGGATGGCACACCACTTGTACCGGTCTCCACGACCTTGTTACGGAAAAAAGAATCTTGGATTATGTGCAAGATCTCCTTGGTGAAACGCTAATCTGTTGGGGGACACACTACTTCTGCAAGCTGCCGGGGGATGTGAAACAGGTGAGTTGGCATCAGGATGCCTCCTATTGGCCCCTCTCTCCAAGTAAGACTGTCACCGTATGGCTCGCTATTGACGATGCCGAGGTTGAAAACGGTGCGATGACTGTTATTCCGAAGTCTCATCTGCATGGGCAGATTGCATTTGAACGCAGTGCCGCTGAGGAAAAGAATGTGCTGGGTCAGACAGTACATGGAGCGACACAATATGGAGACGCACCCCATCCATTTGAAATGAAAGCCGGACAGATGTCGTTGCATTCGGATCTGCTGTTGCACGGTTCTGAACCGAACACATCAGATCGGCGGCGTTGTGGGTTGACGATGCGGTTCGTGCCGCCTGAAGTCCACGCAGCAAATGATTGGAACCAACGCGCGATTGTCGCCAGAGGCAAAGATCCAAATGGGCATTGGGTTCATAACCCCCGTCCAACGGAAGATAAAATTCCAGAACGGTAACGCAGTTTTTTGAAGGGATCCTCCAACTTATGTTTCCACGACGACTTATTTACGCCGCCATCGCGATTAGTAGTGCCGCAGCTTTTGTGTTGTTCGGTTACGAGTTTATCCGTTCCGTATCCTCTTCCCTGTTCATTGATGCCTATGGTGCAGAAAATCTTTCGCGTGGCATGGTCGCGATCCCACCGAGTATGATCGTGATGCTGTACTGCTACGGTCGTCTCCTATCGCGGCAGGGGGCGTCGCGGGCTTTGGCGATAACCTCACTCTTTTCTGCTATTTTGATTCTCGCTTGTTACGCAGCACTTGTCCGTGGCATGCATTTTGCTGCGGCGGTTATCTATGTGTTCCGTGAAGCCTACATCGTGATTGTCATTGAGCAGTTTTGGTCGTTTGTCAATAGTGTACTGACAACCGAACAAGCAAAGCGAATTAACGGACCTTTCTGTGCCGTTGCGTCCATGGGTTCATTTGCCGGTGGTAAACTTGTAAGCAGATGGGCAGAGGTGTTAGGATCTGAGACTTTACTCCTTTTCACAGCGGCATCCCTCGTTCCCACAGCGGTGTTCGGTGTGATCGCTTATCGGTTCGGTGGTGAGCCAAAACCGAGTGAAGAAGAGGCGGGTGGGAAGCTTGGGCATCTCGGCATAGGCACGCTCTTTCGTTCCAGATACCTACTTTTTATCGGCATATTGATCTTAAGCACGCAAGTCGTCTCCACTGTCCTTGATCTCCGTTTCAATGGATTGGCGGAAACGCAGATACCGGATAAAGACATGCGAACGGCGTTTTTCGGTGATGTCTATGGAAACCTCGGACTGATCGCTGGTATTTTGCAGTTGGTGGTTGTGCCGTTGGCACTCAGATTTGTCGCGCTCCGCATTATTCATGTAAGTGTCCCGGTGGTTCACCTCGTCAGTAGTCTGGTGCTGACGATTTCTCCATCGCTTCGGAGCGGGACAGCGGCATACATGATTTTTAAAGCCTTAGATTATTCGATTTTCCGGGCAGCGAAAGAGTTGTTCTATATGCCGCTCTCTTATGATTCTCGCTATCGCGCGAAACAGATCAATGATTCGTTTGGATATCGGTTCGGGAAGGGTGGTAGTGCGGGCGTGATTGAGTTAGTGCGGTTGGGTATACAGACGATTCCGGGCATCGCGTTCTCAATTACGGCGATGGTGGCAGCGATAGTGTGGACACCAATCGCTTTCAATTTGACGCGGGCGTATCAGAAGTTAGTGAATACAGAGGATACCTAAATTTTACACAAATTCTGCCCGCTAAAAAGCCTTGAATTTCGCCAACACGTTATGTATAATTGACATAAGTTTTATATTCTCACTGCGCGGAGGTCCCAAATGAACACAGCCCCACAGAACATATTAGAGGCGTTCAACCAACTTCCTGAGATTGAAAAACACGCCCTTGCCTCTGAAATCATAAAGCGCATGGCTATGCTGGATATCCCACCTTTAACAGATGAGGCACTCGCGGAAATCGCTGATGCGCTGTTCCTTGAGCATGATAAAACGGAGGCAGAGGATGCCGAAGCAAAAGCGAGGAGAAGTTTGGCTGGTTGATCTCGGCATGGTAGCAAAAGTTAGACCTTGTCTCGTTATCAGCACACCTGCCCTTGTTCGAGATCGCGCGCTTGTCACTGTTGTGACACATACAACAAGCACACGCGATTCAAGGTTTGAAATCCGTATAAAAACAAAATTTCTGGAGACCGGTGCTTTCGATACACAAAGTCTGATCACTGTTTCGGAGGCGAAGCTTTTAAGAAAGTTAGGAGACCTCCTGCCTGACCAGTTATCCGCTGTTGAGAAAGCAGTGCGCCAATGGTTGGAACTTTAGCCTTCATGTTTCGTTCCATAAGTACCTCCCTTGAAACCTGTTCTATATTTCATAACGGACGAGCTTCCGTGCTGCATCAGTGATCTGCTCCGCGTTCGGAATAACGAAATTCTCCATCACGGGTGCGAAAGGAACAGGCACCGGCATCGCTGCGACCCGCTCAATCGGTGCATCAAGGTAATCAAACGCCTCACGGACCACAAGTGCTGCGATCTCCGCACCGAACCCTGCCCGACCAACCGCTTCGTGTGCAATGAGCAGCCGATTCGTTTTCCGGACAGAGTCAAGGATGCTGTCTTTATCAAGTGGCATCAGCGTTCGCGGATCAATAATTTCGGCAGAGATACCTTCGTCAGCGAGTGTATCTGCAGCAATAAGCGCGTTCAGGACCATCCGTGATGTTGCGAGAATCGTGATGTCCTCACCTTCGCGTTTGACATCCGCTACGCCCAACGGAATCGTGTACTCTTCCTCAGGAATCTCCCCCTCTTCTGTGTAGAGGAGTTTGTGCTCAATGAACATGATCGGGTTGTCGTCTCGGATGGCTGTTTTCAGTAACCCTTTTGCGTCGTAGGGTGTAGAGGGCATCACGACCAGCAGCCCTGGGATATGCACGAACCAGGCTTCAAGGCTCTGTGCGTGCTGTGCTGCAGAGGATCGACCCGCACCGCCCTGCGTCCGAATCACGAGGGGTACATCTAACTGTCCGCCGACCATATAACGAATCTTCGCGACCTGGTTCACGATCTGGTCCATCCCGACCGCAGTGAAATCAATGTACATCAGTTCGGCAACCGGACGCATCCCTGTAACCGCTGCGCCGAGTGCAGTGCCGATAATAGCGGCTTCGGAGATCGGCGTGTTTCGGATGCGATCCTTCCCGAAGTCTTTGAACAATCCGTCCGTCACTTTATAGGCACCGCCGTATTCGGCGATGTCCTCGCCCATCAGAAAGACCGCGTCGTCGCGTTCCATCTCCTCTGCCAACGCTTCCTTGAGCGCGTCGCGATACGTAATCGTCTTCATTCATGCTCCTTGTCTTTTCCGTAGCGTGCTTGATAAAAATAAAAAATAATTGAGCAATCCCCTAACAGTCCCCGGTGCGGTTAGAAACCGCACCTACCGGATCCGGGGTAAATTTTTAAAGCGCGTTCTCTGCCTTCAGCCATTCAAGCGTCTGCGCAAATGCTGCGACCGTTTTCGTAATATCTTCTTCCGTGTGCGCTGCTGTTGTCATCCCACCGTTGCTGGCAAGATCAATACCGTTCAGCAACAGACCGCACCGGAGACGCTCCTGCATATCCGGATCGCTATTGCCTTTTAGTTTCCGATAATCCCATGTGTATGGATCGAAATCGGAGGCACGGACATCTTTTTCACCGTGCCCGATGAGCAGTCTAATCCCCGAAAATTCGCCGTAAACCACCCAGTCGAGTTTGTAATCGTCAATAATGCTGTTCAATTCCGTGCGAAGTCGGTCTGCCGTCCGATGTGCCTGCTTATGCGGTTCACCTGTCTTGACGATATTGAGCATAGCGATCCCCGCGGCAGCAGAGAGCGGATTCGCGTTAAAAGTGCCAGGGTGCGGCATCTTCAAGCCGTCGCTTTCCGATTTCATTGAAATGAGTTCGAGAATCTCGGTTTTGCCGACGAGCGCGCCGCCAGGGAGTCCACCTGCCAAAATTTTTGCGAGGGTTGTCATATCCGGTGTAACGTTGTAATGCGCTTGCGCACCGCCGGGTGCGACCCGGAACCCTGTGATAACCTCGTCGAAAATCAATAAAACACCGTACGCTTCTGTCAACTCACGTAGCTGCTTCAAAAACGTCCCATTCGTCGGGACAATGCCGAAAGAGGCACCCGTCGGTTCAAGGATCACACAGGCGATGTCTTTGTCTGTTTTCAATAAGGTTTCGACAGCATCAATATCGTTCGGTGGAGATAATAGCGTTGTCCCTTTCACGTCTTGTGGAATGCCTGGAACGCTCATATCGAAAGGCGGATACGCGCCTAAGATGAGACTGTCATGCCAACCGTGAAAATGTCCGGTGAATTTCAGCACTTTATTTTTCCCTGTATAAGTGCGAGCGAGGCGGATCGCCATCAGTGTCGCCTCCGTACCGGAACTGACAAACCGGACGCGCTCCGCTGACGGGACCAGCTGCGTTACGAGCGAACCCCATTCCAGTTCCAACGGATGACAGGCACCGTAATGTGTACCTCGGTGCATCTGCGTCGTTACCGCTTCCACAACTTCTGGCGGATTATGTCCGAGGAGCAACGCCCCGTGTCCTGCCCAGTAGTCAATGAATTCCTTATCATCAAGTCCCGATTTTTTCGATCCACCGGCACGGGTAACGTAAATCGGAAAAGGGGTCATATAGCGTCCGTCGTGCGTCACACCATCTGGAAACAGGTGGTTTGCAGCCTGCGACATTTCTCTATCTTTCGCAAAAGTTTTTTGATAACGTTCTAAAATGGTGTGCATTTTTTTCCCTCGTTATTGCGGTATTTGTGAATAAGTATAGCATATTTCCGTTTTATTTGCTTTTTAATTTTACCTTTTGACATTTCGTTCAAGACGTAGTATAATTTTCACCACACTTTATCGCTAAGGAGCGTTTCATGAAACAGATAGAAGACGGGATTACCGCTGTTTCGGGTGTCCGAGCAGCGGGTGTTCATGCCGGTATAAAAGCCGCGGAAGCGAAAGACGTGGCACTCATCGTCACCGATACGCCAGCGACAGCTGCCGGAGTTTTCACAAAGAACAGCGTTACCGCCGCGCCTGTCATCGTCTGCCGCGAGCATCTCAAGGCTGGTCAAGCGCAAGCCGTTATTGTCAATAGCGGAAACGCCAACGCTTGTACGGGTGAGGTTGGCATGGCGAACGCACGACGGATGGCATCTACAGCCGCTGAACAACTCGGTATAGACGCTGAACTCGTGCTGGTATCCTCTACGGGTGTTATCGGACAGCAGTTGCCGATGGATAAGATTGAAAACGGGATTCGAGTCGCTGCAAGCGCGCTTAGTCCCGAAGGTGGAAGTGATGCTGCAGAAGCGATTATGACGACGGATACACATCCGAAATCTGTCGCTATAGAAGTGGAAATTGAGGGTGCTCCTGTGAGGATTGGTGGCATTGCGAAAGGTTCCGGTATGATCGCACCAAATATGGCGACAATGCTTTCTTATCTGACAACGGATGCGAAAATCAATGCTGAGACACTCCAAACTGCCCTGAACCGCGTTGTAGATGATACCTATAACCTTTTGACCGTTGACACCGACCGCAGCACCAATGACACAGTGCTGATTCTGGCGACTGGACACGCGGACCATACCGAAATTGTTGCAGTAGACGGAGAAGATTACGAGGCTTTTTGTGACGGACTTCTGTTCGTCTGCACGGAGCTGGTCAAGATGCTCGCCCGCGACGGCGAAGGTGCGACAAAACTCGTCGAGGTGGTCGTTAAGCGCGCAAAAAACCGCGATGACGCTGAGAAAGCGGCACGTGCTGTCGCAGAGTCGCCGCTCGTTAAAACCGCTGTCTTCGCCAACGATGCGAATTGGGGACGTATCATGATGGCGATCGGAAAATCAGGGGCGGAATTTGATCCATATCAGGTGGATGTCTATCTCGCCGATTATCAACTCGTCAAAAACGGAATGGACGCTAGCTACGATGAGGACAAAGCCACTGCCTTGTTCGCCAAGGATCCGGTGCGGATTACGATTGATCTACGTGCCGGTGACGCAACGGTTACAATGTGGACATGTGATTATTCCTACGATTACATCCGAATCAACGCCGATTATCGTACATAGATTGCAGCAAAGCATCAAAAATTTAACAACGATTCAAAGTTTGCTATTTAAATTGAAAATTAATTTGACATTTAAAAGCAAATATATTAAACTATATATGCTTTTGAAGTCGCTGCATCTTTTCTGCGCGAATTGTCAAAATCATGCGGGAGTAGCTCAGTGGTAGAGCTCCACCTTGCCAAGGTGGAGGTCGCGAGTTCAAATCTCGTCTCCCGCTCCATCTTTTGGTGGCGTAGCCAAGTGGTAAGGCCAGGGCCTGCAAAGCTCTTACTCGTCGGTTCGATTCCGACCGCCACCTCCATCACCTCTCTCCAGAGACGGGCGGTTAGCTCAGGTGGCTAGAGCGTTTGCTTGACATGCAAGAGGTCACAGGTTCAAGTCCTGTACCGCCCATCCTTCCAAAATTTTTGTCCCAATTCTTCTGAACTCCTAAAACTGCACCGCTTTGTGCATTTTTTGAACTGATTGCCCTTTTTCGTGCAATTCCAGCCCTGAAATGCCAAACTTATCAACACATTCAGCGTATTGGGTCTTGGCATAGAAATTGCAGCATCTTTCGCAACTAACAGTCAAGCTCAGAGAACTTTGCTACGGTCATTCAGAGGAGGAAAACAGTGCGAACAATTTTTGCCAAATCAACCATTGCTATTGTTATAGTCCTGCTAATTACCGTTATTAATATGGGTTGCAGTTTGCGTGTTCTTGAGCAGCGGCAAAAACCCGTTACACCTGCGAAACCACAAGAAAGCATTTTTATTGTAGTAGACACTACAGATGTGGAAAATCCGACACGCGCGGGTTCCATTCAACTACCCTTTCGCGTCAGTCCAAACAACAATGTCGTCTTTTCAGGGAAGTACGCTTATGTTACGACAGCACAGCACCTGCACATCATTGAACTTTCTGACCCCCAGCATCCAGACTATATGACATCTCTCGCGTTCTCCGATGATATTGGCAAGGCACGCGTATCTGGACATCAGGTTTATGTGGAGAGTCGTTATAGGATTTATGTCGTCGATGTCTCAAATCCGACGCGTCCAGCATTCCAATCTACTGTACGCTTAAATCATAGAAATAAAATCAAAGATTTTGACGTTCATGAATCTTACCTATATGTTATGGATACCGACGACCATCTGCACATCTTTGATTTAGCAGGAGAGAACCCCCAATTCGTTGATGCCGTTGCATTGCCGCAATTCTGGTTTTTAGGGCTTATACCTAAAGGTTCCACAGTAAAACCGATTCAGAGAGCCAAGTCTTGGCAAGTACTACTTGCGTATCAAAATGGCAACTTCCTGGAGTTATGTGGTGGTAGATATGGGAAGATCCGATTTTCAAAGGACTATCTGGTATTTGCTAATTACAGCGGCGCAAATCCGGATATTACGATTGTCTGGCCAAGATCAAACTACGTGCGGCGTGGCGGTATGCTTGAGCACTACGACGTGACGGGAAACTGTCTCGCGTATCTCTACACGGTCAATCTTGGAAAACGTACAGATGTTTATGCCGCTGACGCAGGAAACGTGCTTTTGGTCGCTCAAGACCAATGGAGCCATAAGATATCCGCTGAGGATAAAGTGGGTGCTCTTACAGATTTTCAAATTTCAGGGGATCGGCTTTATGCCTTAAATGCAAAGGGTTTCTTCTCTATTATTGACCTTGTTGAAAGTCACACGGATCGTTTTTTAGCTGTCACAACACTCGGAACATCCCACCCGATGAGTATAGCCGTTAGTGGAAACTACGCTGGCGTACTATGTGATTTGGAATAACAGCGTCCTTTACATAGTAGGGTTTACCATCACTCCAATAAATCCACCGGAAACGCAGCGGTTTTAATCTTACGGATTTTTTAATTGGCATTTCCCACCTATATCATGTAAAATTATTTCGTAAACGATGCAGAAAAAGAGACGTTAAGTCTATTAAGACCAATTTTGAAACCTACACGAATGGACATATAGAGAGTAAACCGCAATGCGTGAACCCAATCAACCTGAAGATTACTTACAACGCTTACGTCATTCGACCGCGCACATTATGGCGTATGCCGTACAACAACTATTTCCAGATGGCGAACAGACTGTAAAACTCGCAATCGGACCGCCGATTGAAAACGAGTTCTATTACGATATGGAGGTGCCGCGTCCGATTACACCCGAAGATTTCCCAGAAATCGAAAAGCACATGAAGGCGATGATTAAAGCCAATGTGCCTTTTGAACAGGAGACCTGGACCTATGATACTGCCCGTACATGGTTCGGTGAACGAGACCAGAAATTCAAACTCGAATTAATCGATGGCATCTCTGATCGGGAAGTTAGCGCGAGCGATGAGGGTGTCGCTGACGAAGGTGTCTCTATCTATCACAACGGTGATTTCACAGATTTATGCAAAGGACCGCACGTTGAAAAAACGAGCGAATGCCGATATTTCAAACTGCTCCGCGTTTCTGGAGCCTATTGGCGCGGTGATAGCAATCGCGAGCAGTTGCAACGCATTTACGGCACCGCATGGGAGACCAAAGCCGACCTTCAGGCATATTTGACACAACGCGAGGAAGCCGCCAAACGCGACCACCGTAAACTCGGACGCGAGCTTGAAATATTTCAGATGCACCCAGAGTCGCCGGGGAGTGCATTTTGGCTTCCGAAAGGCGCACTTATCTATAATCTCTTGTCTGAAAAGGTGCGAAAACTCTATCTCAGCGAAGGGTATCAGGAGGTCCGGACACCGCTCATCTATGACAGCAGCCTCTGGGAAACCTCTGGACATTGGGAACACTATAAAGACGATATGTTTGTCGTTGAAAGCGAAGATGGCGATTCGGTCAGTGCACTCAAACCGATGAACTGTCCGGCGCACATGCTCATTTATAAAAGTGCGCGCCATAGCTACCGTGATCTGCCCTATCGCCTGCACGACCAAGGTGTGCTGCATCGCAACGAAGCCACAGGCACGCTGACTGGCTTATCGCGCGTCCGCCAAATGTGTCAGGATGACGCTCACAACTTCGTCACCGAAGACCAGATCGCCGATGAATATGAACGTATCCTTGGGCTTTTCCAAAGGATTTATGGTACTTTCGATTTGCCCTTCCGATGCGATTTGAGTACACGTAATCCGGAGAAGTTTATGGGGGACGTGGACGTTTGGAATCGCGCGGAGGTGATACTTGAAGATGTGTTGAAGAACAATCAGGTTGAGTATACCGTCGATCCCGGTGAAGCGGCGTTCTACGGTCCGAAACTCGATTTTCAAGTTCGGGATTCACTGAACAGAGATGTGCAGTGTGCCACCGTGCAACTCGATTTCCAACTCCCTGAACGGTTTGATCTGATCTATGTCGCATCCGACGGGTCTGAAAAGCGTCCTGTGGTTATCCACCGTGCGATTTGTGGGAGTTTTGAACGGTTCATTGCGATGCTCATTGAGCATTATGCGGGTGCCTTCCCGACATGGCTCTCTCCGGTGCAATGCGTTGTGATGACGATTAGCCAACGTTTCGTTGACTACGGTAGAGAGGTCGAGCAACTCCTGCTGCAAAAGGGGTGTCGCGTTACGTTGGATAACAGCGATGATAAGATCGGCGCGAAGATCCGTCAAGCCCGTTTGCAACGTGTGCCGTATATGTTAATTATCGGTGGACGTGAGGAGGAGAGTCGCACGGTTAGCGTCCGAAGCCGAGATGAAGGCGACATCGGCGCGATGGCACTTGATACCTTCGTCGACAAAATCGTTCAGGAAGCCGACTTGGATTTCTAACGAGGGTTGTCGGTTGTCAGTTCGGTTTTTCTGCGAAAAACCTTTCAGTTGTCAGAGGAATAGTTGTCAATTGTCAGTTTGCCTCGCAATGAGAGTTGTCAGTTAAAAGAGGCCTCTTAACTGAAAACTGATAACTGACAACTGAAAACTATTAAAAAAGGAGTATTTCTAATGGATAAAATTTTGACAGTCAAGTCTATCGTTTATAGGCTTACAATTTGTGCCTTCCTCATCGGAATAATAGTTTTTAGCGGTTGTAGTTCCTCTAAACAAGTTACCCGTGTTGCTGCCGACACCACAATAGACTTGTCCGGACGTTGGAATGACACAGATTCTCGCATGGTTGCTAATAAAATTATTGGCGATTGCTTGAATCATCCATGGATAAACGATCACGGTATAAATACCGGTGGGAAACCGGTTGTGATTGTGGGCGGCATTCGCAATAAAAGCATGGAACATATCCCTGTCGCTACATTTATAACCGATATTGAGCGTGCCTTCATTAATTCGGGGAAGGTCCGCACTGTATCAAGTTCGAGTGAACGTAGCGAGATTCGCGAAGAACGCGCCGACCAAGGAGAATTCGCTGCACTCGAAACCGTTAAACGGATGGGGCGCGAACTCGGTGCCGATTACATGATGACAGGTGAAATTAACACCATTGAGGACCGCGAGGGCGGCGATCAGGTCGTCTTCTATCAGACAGATCTCACCTTGACAAATATTGAGACCAACGAGAAGATCTGGATCGGTCAGGAAAAGATTAAAAAGTTTATTGGACGAAGCAAGTTTAAAATGTAGGACGTTCGCGACACTTCTGTTTGGCGGCCCCTACGCCTGATTTGTTGATCCTATTTGTTTGGGCAGGTCCCGTGCCTGCCCACGACGCTCTTTAAAATCCACGGAGACCGATGATCAAAACACTCCCCTTTCTGCTTATTACCTGTTTGATGATAGGCTGTGCTGGCTATAAGTTTCAAGAAGTCATAGAACCTTTGGAAACAGGCAAGCCAGAAGATGCCTACATCTATCTTCAAAAAAAAGCACCGAAAGAACCGGATATCCCGTACCAATTTGAACTGGGGCTGGTCGCCCATTATGCTAACAACTTTGCGGAGAGCAGTAAGGCACTTGGCACAGCCGAGGATATCGCGGAAGATCGCTATACCAAAAGCGTTTCAAAAGAGTTGGGTTCACTGGTCACCTCCGACAAATTACGTCCATATTCTGCTACGCAGTATGAACGGCTTTTGAGTCACTACTATCGCGCGCTCAACTACTTCTACCTAAATCAACAGGATGATGCATTGGTAGAGTGTCGCCGCGCTACGGCACTCATCAACTATTTCAAGGGTGAAGACGAGAAATACGATTTCTTCGGAACAGGGTTCCTTGCACACCTTTCTGGTATGTTCTTTGAAGCTACTGGTGAGTTGAATGACGCTTACATATCTTACAAACAAGCCGCCGAATACTATAAAAATGCCTCGGAGAAAACCGGTGTGGAAACGCCAAAAGACATCGGTAACGCCCTGGTCCGATTGACACGCAGGCTTGGATTTACCGATGAATTTGAACGCTACCGAGACGAGTACGGCGAGCCACCACTACATTCTAAAGACACCGGTGAACTGATTCTCTTTTACGAAAGTGGCTACGTTCCACCTAAGGGTCAGGAAACTTTGATGTTTCCGATCCTTAAAAAAGACGATGTGGAAGATGAAAAGTTTGTTCCGACACTGATAGGACGCGAAGGGATGGTCTTTGAAGATGTCGAATTGGAATATCTCTTACGTGTTGCGATTCCGACAATTGACTCACACCGCCCGCGCTTCGCAGGAATTAAGGTTGCAGTGGAAAAACAGGAGCCAGTGAGTGGTGTGCTTGTAGAGGATGTAGAAACTATCGCGATTGAAACCTTCAAGGCAGAACGCCCTATCATCCTCTTACGAACCTTAGCGCGTGCTTTAGGAAAGTACTTGCTCACCCGGCAGGCGGGGAAGAAAAATGAGACTTTAGGTTTGCTTACGAATCTCGTTGGCGTTTTGACAGAGCAGGCGGATACGCGTTCATGGCGAACACTGCCGAACCAGATTTTTATGGTGCGGATGCCGCTCCCCGCGGGTACGCATACACTCAATCTCTCTTTTTTGGACGCGAACGGACAGGTCCGCGGAAGTCAATCCGTACCGGATATTAAGATTTATCCGAATCGGATAACCTTTTGGAACCATCGAACTTATGAATAAACTTCTCCAGATCGCAACATAGAGTAAAACATGAGACGTATCTATTTAGACTACAACGCCACAACACCGCTCCGTCCCGAAGTCCGAGATGCGATGATGCCGTATCTCACCGAGGCATTCGGCAACGGTTCCAGCATTCACGCCTACGGACGCGAAGCGCGCACCGCCATTGACACCGCACGCGAACAAGTCGCCGAACTCATCGGTGCTAAAAGTCCGAGTGAAATCGTCTTTACAGGGAGCGGTACCGAAGCAGATAACCACGCCATCAAAGGACTCACTGAGCTGCAAAAGAGTCGTGGCAAAGGCAACCATATCATCACCTCCTCAGTAGAGCATCACGCCGTTTTGCATACCTGCCAGTATTTGGAGCAACGCGGTTTCGAGATAACCTATCTTCCCGTTGATAGACACGGACGGATTAGCGTTGAACAACTCCGTAATGCAGTCCGCGATACCACAGTGCTGATCTCCATTATGCACGTCAATAATGAGAACGGCACGATCCAACCGCTTGCGGAGATCTGTGAGATCGCACAAGAACACGATATTCCCATCCACACCGATGCAGTGCAATCGATCGGCAAATTGGAGATGGATGTTCAAGCACACGGTGTGAACCTTCTCGCATTTTCCGGACACAAGATTTACGCGCCCAAAGGGATTGGTGTCCTTTACATCCGCCGCGGTACTCGACTGGCGAACCTCGTCCACGGTGGTGCCCATGAACGCAACCGCCGCGCTGGATCCGAAAACGTCCCCGCAATTGTCGGACTCGGCGTTGCTTCTGAACTTGCGAAACAGGAGCAGGACACCTATGCGCAACATCTCGCCGCCTTAACCCATCGGTTGCGCGAAGGTTTAGATACACACATTGATCGGCTGCACTACAATGGACATCCCGATCACTGCGCGCCCGGCACCCTTAACGTCTCCTTTGAAAATGTGGAGGGCGAAAGCCTCATCTTACGGTTAGATATGGAGGGTATATGTGTCTCGACGGGTTCCGCGTGTACCTCTGGCTCCATGGAGCCGTCACATGTCCTTGCCGCGCTCGGTTTACCGCCACGTTTAGCGCAAGGCACTGTCCGCTTCTCCCTCGGTAGAAATACAACCGAAGCGGAAATTGATACAGTCATTGCCAAATTACCCAAAGTCATCCAACAGATGCGGACCCTATATAGAGGATAGTTCTTCCCGGACATCTTTGTCCTTGTTCCCTCCTAAATAATCCACCAAAAATAGCCCGTTTTTGTGCAGTTTAAAGCGGCATCTGTCCCTTTTCGTGCAGTTAAACTACATATTACCCCCAAATTTAGCGTTTTAGCATTGGCACAGAACTTGCGTTTACCTCAACAACTACTATTTGTTTGGAGGTAAAGACGAATGCGTGCGAAAAGAACCTCAAGTGCCTTCATGACCTCCTTGGTACTCCACGCGGTCGCTGCGTTCCTGGTTGGCGTATACCTGATCACACAAACACCGCAGTTCCAAGAGTTCATAGGTGTGGAAATTCTCGAACCTACAAAACCAAAAAAGCCTACGGTTCGGGACCCTATTATCAAGAAGAATTTTAAACCGATTGTCCCGACACAAAGTACTGTCGTTGTTGAACCGGTGGAAGTGCAACCTCGTGTAACAACTGTGTTTAATGATAAGCTAAATTTCCAACCTAAAACAGTACTTGAATTTTCAAATGAGACTGTTAAAGTCAAGGCACCCATCAATCCAAATGTGCCGAAAGTCGTTACACCCAACGCCCCCGCGCCAACGGCTGTAACACGCACAGACATCCCCGTATCAGATGCGCCTGATGCTTTAGCGTTCTCTGCGCCTGTAGCAAGCGCACCTTCTGCTGGACCGGCTAACATCGGACGCGGTGTCGCGGGCAGCGCAGTCCAAGTGAAAGTTACTTTTGAACGTTCACCTGGACTCGCAATGGTTCAACATGTCGGTGCAGTCAACAGCAGCATTGACCATGTGAATAAAAGGATCAACCTCGGTTCTGTCGAAGTACCACCTGCCCCCAGAGGTGAACCGCACGGACATGTTATCGGTAAAGGGAAAAACATCCGGGGTGTCTTCCGTTTCACACGGATCCGGCACAGTCTCTCCGATTGGTGGGCGGACGCTTCTGCGCTCAACGCATTGACACATTGGCTCAACGAACGGACAAAAATCAAAACTGACATGAACGTTGAAGGCGGTGCATTGAAACTCACCGATGCCAATCTTCTCAAGTCACCACTCGTCTTCATGACAGGACACGATCCGTCACTCGTCCGTTCACGTAACCTTCTTGGACGGCAATATGGCGGTGGTAAGCTGGACGGTCGGCTCAGTGAAGCGGAAGCAGCAGGGCTGCGTCGCTACCTCGTCGAAAAAGGCGGATTTCTTGTCTTTGACGACTGCGGTGTAAACGCCCCCGCGCAGGCGATGATTCGTCTCTTCCTCGCACAGATGCGTTACGTCATGCCTGAGTATCAGGTTGAACGGATTCCCAACGATCACGAAGTTTATAGCAACTTCTATGAGATGGGCGGGCCGCCGGTCGGCTTCGATATCTTCTGGTGGGGGACACGACCACCGAAACGGAACTACCTTGAAGGTATCTCCATCGGTGACAAGTTGTCTGTTATCGTTGTCCGTCGGGACTATATGTGCGCGATGGAGTCGGTGAGTCTACCAACGCGTAATGTCCACTACTCACCGGGTGTCTACCGTTTCATGACGAACGTCGTGGTGTACGCTTTGACGCACGGTCAGATCTCTGACTACTCCGGTTATGTGCCTGAAGACACATTGGCTAAGACGGAACTCCCGACGCGTCCACCGCAAGCAGCGCGGGTTAGTGGCTTTAAATAGTACTTTGTGTGTGAGCGGAGTTATAGTAAAGCCCATAATTATTTAAACACGCGGATCGTAGGGGCTGGGTCACCCAGCCCCTACGAGCGGGCAATACTACCGTGGAGTGTCAAATTATTTGCGGACTTTACTATAAAATCCGCTCACTTTATTCAGGGCTGTTCAGTTATCTATTGCGGACAACTGGATAGCCCTATCCGAGCAACCATTCTCTTTTGGAGGTGATGACAAATGCCTAAGAAAAGGACTGCAAGTGCTCTCATGATTTCCGTAGTACTCCACCTTGCCATAGCATTTGTTACAGGTATTTATCTAATCACGCAAACGCCACGATTCCGAGAACTCATAAATGCCGAAGTGCTCCAACCCAAAGCACCGCCGAGTCCGAAGGTGCGGAAGCCTATCGTCAAATCCGTTATTAAGCCGACTGTGCCAGCGAGAAACAGCGTTGTTGTTGATCAAGTTCAGATGCAACGGCGTGTAACGGCTGTGTTCGCCGAAAAACTCGTTTTCCAACCGCGAACGGTGCTTGAAATTTCAAAACAGACGCTCAAGGCCAATCCACCCATTGATCCGAATGTGCCGAGAGTCGTTACACCGAACGAACCCGTACCGACAGTCTTAACACAGGCAAATCTAACAGTATCGGATACCCTCGATGCTTTGGCGTTCTCCGCACCCGTGGCGAATGTACCTTCCGTTAGATTGGCGAACATCAATCGTGGTGTTGCAGGCAGCCCCGTACAAGTAAAAATCGCTTTCCAACACCCCCCTGGACTCTCAATGGTTAAAAACGTTGGTGCCGCACGTGAAGCACTCAGCGATGTCGTTGAGAACATTGTACTCGGTAATGACGAAGTGCTGCCATTACCAAAAGGGGAACCGGGTGGACGCGTCATCGGTAAAGGAAAGGATATTCGCGGTGTCCTCCGCTTTGCACGGGTACGGCACGATCTTTCCGACTGGTGGGCGGATGCTTCCGCGCTCAACGCATTGACACATTGGCTCAACGAACGCACCAAAATTAGAACTGATATGAACGTTGACGGGGGAGCGGTAAAACTCAACGATGCCAACCTCTTCAAAACGCCGCTCGCCTTTATGACAGGACATGATCCATCACTCGTCCGCTCTCGGAACCTCTTTGGATGGCGGTACGGTACTGGTAAAATGGCTGGCAGTCTTACTGAGTCTGAAGCCGCTGGTCTGCGTCGCTACCTTGTTGAGAAAGGTGGATTTCTCGTTTTTGACGACTGTGGTGTGAATGCACCCGCCCAAGCGATGGTGCGCCTCTTTCTCGCACAGATGCGCTACGTCATGCCTGAGTATCAAGTTGAACGGATCTCCAACAATCACGAAATCTATAATAACTTCTATCGAATGGGGGGGCCACCTATCGGTTTTGATATCTTTTGGTGGGGCACACGGCCACCGAAACGGAACTACCTTGAAGGTGTTTCCGTCGGTAATAGGTTGGCGGTGATTGTTAACCGCCGTGACTATATGTGCGCGATGGAGACAGTGAGTATCCCAACACGCAGTGTGCACTATTCACCGGGTGTCTACCGTTTCATGACGAACGTCGCGGTGTATGCATTGACACACGGTTCGATTTCCGATTACTCCGACTATATTCCTGAACACAGGTTAGCCGAGAGAGAACTTCCGACACGCCCACCCCAAGCCGCGCGGGTCAGTGATTTTGAGTAACATTTGTATTACACTGTGCAGCTAAATCGCGCACCTTACTGAGGGTTGTTCGGTTATCATCAAAGGTAACTGAACAGCCCTACTTTCTTTTTCCTATTGACAAAAAAAGCAGATGCCATAAAATAAGATACACAGTTTTGAGTATCTATCACACTGCTAACTAAATTTGTATCAAAGGACCTAATACATGGAAAAGACGCATCAACTTCAGGCACCCCACCTCCACGCGATTGCACGAAACATATTTGTCGCCGCAGGCACGGCACGGCACATCGCGGAGGATGTTGCCGAAATCCTTGTCAATGCCCACCTTGCGGGGCATGATTCACACGGTCTCCTACGCGTCCCTGCCTATTTACGCGGTATTGATGCCGGACATCTAAACCCTACTGCAGAACCCGAAATCCTTGCAGAGACGCCGAATACCTTGCGCATTGATGCACAACGCGGCTTTGGACACTACGTCTCACGTTGGTCAATCCATAGAGCCATTGAGAAGGCAAAATCCGCTGTCTCCTGTAGCGTCAGCATCAGTAACATTGGACATATCGGTCGCTTAGGCGAATATGCGGAAGCAGCAGCGAGAGCTGGATGTATCTCACTGATCACCGTTGGAAATGGCGGTAGAAGGGCGGGACCGACAGTGCCTTACGGCGGTGCACAAGGTGCTTTCGGTACGAACCCTATCGCTATAGGCGTACCGACTGGCGACGACTCTCCTTTTATCGTTGACTACGCCACGAGTATGGTTGCGGAAGGAAAGATCCAAGTTGCCCGGAGTAAAGGGATAGATTTGCCGGAGGGTTGCATCCTTGACAAAGATGGAATGCCAAGCACCACACCTGCCGATTTCTATGATGGCGGCGCGCTTCTCGCATTCGGGAGGCATAAAGGTTATGCGCTTGCGATGTTCACATGCCTCCTCGGTGGGTTGGCAGGAACGTTTGATGTAGAGAGCGGCAGAATGAACGGCACCTTTATGCAGGTAATTGATGTTAACGCCTTCACACCGGTTGAAGAATACCAGAAAGGTGTGCGCGCCTTCTTAGATGGCATCAAATCGACACCACCGGCACAAGGTTTCGACGAAGTATTGGTCCCCGGTGATTTTGAATTCCGTTCCCGTGAAGCGCGATTAAAAGAAGGGATTGAGATACCCGATACGATCTACGATCAACTTCAAGAGTGTGCAGAAGAATTAGAAGTTTCCATCGGTGAAGATGCCGTTGAAGATGATGACAGAGCACACTACGGTCCGCTCTCGTAAATTTGCTTAGTAGGCTTAGAAACTCCGCCTGTAAAATGAACCGCAAGGAAAATTAAAAATATGAAGAGGCACATATTTGAAGCCGCAGACCTCCAGAAATTCACAAACAATCTCTTTGTCGCGGCAGGCACGCCACAGCACATCGCGGATAACGTTGCCGAAATTTTGATAAAAGCCAATCTCGCTGGACACGATTCGCACGGTGTGCTTCGGATCCCCTCCTATCTTGAAGGGATTGAAAACGGTGGTCTCCGCCCTGCTGCCGAACCGAATGTCCTTCGAGAAACCGACAACACACTGCACATTGATGGCGAGGGCGGTTTCGGACACTATACCGCCCGCTATGCAATCCAACGCGCTATTGAGAAGGCGAAAAGCGGACGTACCTGCTTCGCGACACTCATCCGGACGGGACATATCGGCAGACTCGGTGAATACGGTCAGGAAGCCGCTGAATCTGGATGTATTGGAATTATCACTGTCGGTGGCGGTTCAAAGGGCGGTGGGCGGATTCTTCCCTTTGGTGGTGCCCTTGGCGCGCTCGGTACGAACCCGATTTCTATCGGTATCCCGACCGGTGATGACAGACCATTTCTGATCGATTTCGCGACGAGTGTGATCGCAAATGGCAAAACCTACGTCGCGGTCAGTGAAAATCGGGACATCCCCGAAGGCTGTGTTGTGGACAAACATGGGAATCCTACCGTTAAAACTGCTGAATACAACGATGGCGGTAACCTGCTCGCATTTGGTAGACACAAAGGTTATGCACTTTCCTTGTTCGTCGCACTGATTGGTGGGTTGGGTGGAACGTTTAATATTGAGGCGGGGCAGATGAGTGGTCTCCATATCCAAGTGATAGATGTCAACGCGTTCACACCGCTTGCGGAATACCAGAAAGGTGTGCGCGCCTTCTTGGATGCTATCAAAGCGACACCGCCTGCCCACGGATTTGATGAGGTGTTAGTTCCCGGTGATTTTGAAGCCAATTCACGAGCAGACCGCCTCGCAAACGGTATTGATATACCGGATACCATTTACCAGCAGCTTCGCGAGTGTGCCGAAAAGTGGGATATCCCTATGGCAGAAGCGCAGTAATTTATGAACTGCGACTTATACAAAATTCCTTCCTTCGCGCGGCAGTTGAAACATTAGAAGACACTTGGTCGGAAAGGTGGAAGGTTGCAAGGGTGCGCGGAAAATCCTTTCTTCCGACCTTCCGTTCTTCCATCCCACGCCTGATTTAGGAAACCCATCCTATGCCGTTCAAACATCTCTTTTTTACAATAATCCTTTTGTTGATGTTTCCGTTCACTGTATTTGCCCAAGAACACACCTACTTTAGGGATAACGGTAGTGTTAAAACAGTGGCATACTCCCCAGTAGATGCTTCCGTTGCTGCGAGTGGCGGCGGTAATCGTGCGGTAAAGTTATGGGACTTGCAAAACGATACCGTGACGACGTTAGGTTCACACGCTGATACTGTCAATAGCGTTGCTTTTTCGCCAGATGGTCAATTACTTGTGAGTGGCGGTGATGACTACGCCTGTAAATTATGGGACATTCCACGCAAAAGGCGTGTTGCGACCTTTGAACATATTGTCAACAGAAGTCGTTCACAAGTCAAAGCGGTTGACTTTTCCCGTGACGGACAGATGCTCGCGACCGCAGGGGTGGATGTAAAGTTATGGGATATCCACACGCGTGAGGAGATAGCCACGTTTGAACACGGTAGATGGGTGTTGGCAGTCGCCTTCTCGCCGGATGGACAGGTTCTCGCCACAGGGGACGAGATGGGACAGGTTAACGTCTGGGATATTCAAAAGCGGAGCATTGTTGTCCAATTTGAAGCGGATTCTACGTCTATCTATACTGTTAAATTTTCTCCTGATGGCAAAGTCCTTGCTGGGGCCGGATACGATGGAAATGTCAATTTGTGGAAAGTCCAGAGTTGGGAACGCTTCGGCAAGCTTAACTCTCACGGAACGGCCTATACAATCAGTTTTTCACCCGATAGCAAAACCCTCGCCAGCACAGGGTACGAATCTGTGAACCTCTGGAAAGTTGAGAGCGGCGAAAAAATAGCCACGCTCACAGAACACATCGGATGGGTGAATGCTGTCGCTTTTTCCCCAGAGGCGGATACGCTCATTAGCGGTGGCGACGACGAAACACTCCGAATCTGGGACATCACACCTTACGATGCCATGCCTCAGGATATGGTACGGATTATCTATTTCCTCCCCCGCGATCGCAGCATGCAACCCGATATTTGGAATAAACTGGATACGCTCATAAGAGATGTGCAAAGTTTCTATGCCAACCAGATGGAAATCAACGGATTCGGTAGAAAAACCTTCACCTATGAAACCGATGAGAACGGAGATACACTTGTCTATCGCGTTGATGGACAGTTTAACGATTGGCACTATCATACAGAAACACAAAACAAGGTCTATACCGAAGTTGCGTCTCAGTTTGATATGGAGAAGCACGCCTATCTTATCGTTGTGGACATCAGCAGTGAAGCCATTGAAGAAGAGAATACATGCGGGGTCGGTGGCGGTCATTGGCTTGAAGATGAAACCGTAGTAAGAACGCGTGGCGGATACGCAGTCGTCCCAGCATCCGGGCAGTGTTTTGATGGCGAAATTGGCACACAAGTGACGGCACATGAACTTGGGCACGCCTTTGGCTTAGAGCACGACTTCCGCAACGATGCCTTTATTATGTCCTATGGCGCGGCACCTGATCGGCTATCTCCATGTGCCGCGGGTTGGTTAGCTGCGGGTCGCTTCTTTAACACTGATCAAACCGCCTTCAATGAACCCACAATGCTACAGATGCTCACGGCATCGTCTTACGCGCCGAACGCTGAAAACCTTCGCCTCCAATTTGAGGTGACCGATGTAGATGGTATCCATCAAATCCAGTTACTTGTTCCAACGACTGCAGAAGACCCCGCATCTGGTCCCAAATTGCACAGTTGTAAGGACGGACATGCCCAAAGTAGTCCCTTTGAATTTGACACACCGACATTAACAGCACACCGAATGAACACCGTAACACTCCAAGTGATTGATGTGTATGGAAATATCACACGTCAGGACTACACGCTTAGGGCGGATGATACCCTAACTGTTCAAAATCCGCTGGATGTCAACGGCGATGGTGTAGTGAATATCCAGGACCTGGTGTTAGTTGCCTCAAGCTTTGGGCAGACAGGGAGAAGTAGTGCGGATGTGAACGGCGATGGAATCGTCAATATCTCGGACCTCGTCTTGGTTGCCAGCGCGTTAGGAGAGGGTGCGGCTGCTGCACCTACCTTACATCCGTCAGTTCTTGAAGGGCTCACCGCAGCAGAGGTGGAAGATATGCTGATGCAAGCGCGCCAAATGGCACTCACAGATCCCACTTATTTGCAGGGGATAGCAGTGTTGGAGCAGCTTCTTGCTCTCTTGATGCCGAAAGAAACCGTTCTTTTCGTCAACTATCCGAACCCGTTTAACCCAGAGACGTGGATACCGTATCAACTCGCCGAGCCAGCGGATGTGGTATTGCACATCTATTCTGTGAAGGGGGCATTGGTGCGGACATTGGCGTTAGGGCATCAATCTGCAGGAATGTATCATAACAAAAACCGTGCAGCGTATTGGGATGGGCGGAATGCGCGGGGTGAGGCGGTTGCGAGTGGTGTCTATTTCTATACGCTAACGGCAGGGGATTTCACAGCGACGCGTAAAATGTTGATTCGGAAGTAGAAGACATACGACAAAAACGCGAACACAAACCGATCTGTTATCAAGACATCGCTAATATGTTTATCCATACCAGCAGGGCTCTATCTTCTCACGCCAGTGGCGTGATATATCTATAGAGACATCAGGCTGCACAGGACGCACTCCAGCGGAGTGCTATGTAAAGATGCCATATTAGGCGTAAATGTGTTTTTTTCGATGAAGAGAACGATGAAGAGAACGATAGCTAATGCGGTGACGATTGCCCATACTGCTAGAGTTCCTAACAGGTTCGCTCAACTAACGACAGTTAAGTTCTATTAATTTTTCCGTGTGGAGATACTCACTCCTGATGTTTGTTGGGTGTCTCCACATACCCACATCAGTGGAAGGGAGCACAGCAATGGATCCGAAAAAACTGCTTATCAGACCCAAAACGACGGCAGAGGCAGACGAAAGGAAAGCCGCGGCGGAAGCCGCCGAAGCAGAGAAACAAGCATCCGCAGACGGACATGCAAAGGCATGTGCAAAGGTATGTGATGAGGAACCAACCCTGCAGGATGTTGACCAGTTCCTCAGCGAAGCCGAGAAGGACCCCGAAAAGGTAAAAGCGGCTGGCGAAAAAATAGGGGTAGACTATAGTTTCATAGCGGATCACGCGACTGCCATGAAAGGGGGATTCAAAAAGTACGCAGGGAAGCCACTTTCGGAGAAAGAGGAATCAGCATTAGCGGAACAGGGATCGTTCCTAAAGAAAGCTATTGAAAAGGATTTCCAAGAAGAAAGCCCAGAAGAGCGCGCTGAGACTGTTAAGCTGGTGGAAAAGATGCTGCGGCCTTTTCCTCGTGCAATCCGCGAAAAAGTCTTAAAGGAGTTCAATATGGTTGTTTCAGGTGCACCTTCTGAAACCGACGCTGAAACCGATAAGGAAAAGGTGTAACTCCACCGTGTTTTTACAGATGAAAACGCTGCCTTTCAAACGCATCGGCACCGGTCTGATCCTTTTCGGTCTCTTATGCCTCAACTTTTTGATTCGGATTCAAGGTGTAGAACGGATCCCTGACGGACAGTTCACCGAAAACGATGCCTATCTCTTTCACAGGCAAGCAAATATCATCGCGGAACAGGGGTCTTTACCTGCCCGCGATATGGATCGGTGGCTGCCCCTCGGTAGAGATAACCAGCAGCTGCTCTCGCTCTATCCCTACGCCATCGCTGCGCTGCACAAAGTGTTCCCGTGGTGGTCTTTATATCAGATACAACTGTATCTCCCTGTGCTCTGTTTTACCTTGGCAATAGGTATGCTGTTTCTTTTTCTCACCCGGTGCTATGGGGTGATGTTTGCCGCGATTGTGGGCGTGCTGTTAGCAACGCTCCCCGGTAGTATCAGTCGCAGTGCTGTGGGTTTCGGAGACAGGGACGCATGGTACTATCTGATAGGTGTCCTCGTCGTCACCAGTTACTTATGGAAAGAACAGATGGACCCCGGGCGACGCAGATGGATTGCCACCGCACTCGCGGGGGTTACCTGTTTCTTAGGTGGCATGAGTTGGGAAGGTTTCGGCGTTTTCGTCCTGATGATTATTGCTCTCGAACTCTATAAGCTCTGCACCACGGATACAGAACAGCACCTGAAAGAATATCTCCTCTGGTTGGTCATGTTCGTGCCGTGGCTCTATCTCATCAGTCCTGCATATCACAGCGGATATGGCTTCTCCACACACGTCACCGCCCTGATGCTCTTTCCACCACTGACCGTTTACGCACTACGTGGCATAAGATACCTACTGCTGCATTATTACCCACTGCTGCGAACCCACGGCAGAAAACTCGCGTGGGGCTTAACCTGTCTCGGTATTCTCACAGGAGTCGCCTATATCCTCGTCCAAGCAGGGACCTTCGCAGAAACCGCATATCCGTTTGATGAGAGCCGACTCATAAAAGATGTTGGTGAATTAGGCGATCCACACTTCAGGTTTTGGCAGCGCCGACACGGTGCCATCTTTGTCTTAGGGAGTCTTGGCTTAATCGTCGCCCCCTACATTTGTGGAAGTGGAACGGGCTACCCGCAGCACTCTCGCTGACCCTCTTCACCGCGACAACCTTCTTCCGTGAACCATTGAGCGATGTCATCGGCGAAAATCTCTGCGATACCTTGTTTATCGCTTCATTCATGCTCACTGTCCTCACCCTCGGCTTCATAGCACTCCGCTCTGTCGGGACACCGACGGAAAAAGAATCGCAGAAAGAGACAACGAAAAATGTTCTTGTGACACTTGCAATGCTTGCATGGTTCCTCGTCTGGGTGAGTCTCTCCCGGGGTGCGAAACGAAGCGACCTCTTTATCGGCATCCCGCTCGCTTACGGCACCGCATGGCTCCTCTACCTCTCACCAACACACCTCATACAATGGCTCAAGGATAGAAATCTCGTGTATCCGCAGGTTTCCGAAACGCTCGCAAAAACGATCTTTGCCGTCCTCGTGCTTATACCGGTTCTCTTTTGGACACCTATTGGCGGACATGCAACCCTATCCATCGACACCGCAGCACGTATGAAGAACCCGACCCCCGGCGAAGGCAGCGAAGCAAAAGCAATCTATTGGATGAAAGAGACACTCCCCGAAAACGCGGTTGTCGCCGCAAACTGGGGTTCTGGCAACAGAATTAACGTCCTCGGCGATGTCCAAACCATCATCGACCCTGACCATTATCTCCCGCACTGGATACACCTCTATTACCGACACGTTTTCTGTGCACAATCCGAACGAGAAGCACTGGAATTCCTGAAAACCCACGGTGCAACGCACCTGATGCTCAGTGAAAACGGTATACTCTCTAAGGCAGGGAGCTATTCATTCATTGGCAGTGATGCAGAATCGGATAGATCGTTTGAAACACACAAACTTCAATATGAAGTCTCCCCCATCGGTTCACCACACCGATGGGTATCGCCACACAAGATCGCGGCAGAGACCTTTTACTTGCTTGATATTGTTAACACCGAACCCAGACATCTGGAGGTAACCGCTGTCTTGGGCAACAATTCGGTGGTTTCTAAAGAGATATACATACCCTACCATAAGGATATACAAACCGCTCTCGATTTTGGGACATTCGGGGCAATCCTCTACTTTGATCAGAATACATCCGATCATCTCGTTAGACTTCAGAAAGCCTACAGTGTTCCAGCCCCCGGTTGGAACAGCCTCGCTGTCAAACTCTACTTTCGGGGAGAACACAGCACCGCTTTTGTCCCTGTCTACCCTGTCCAGAGCGACGCACCCCCGAAAATCAAAATCTGGGAGATCCACTATCCCCCTAACATCCACCCCGATGTGAAATATCTCAAAACAGGGTTCCCCGAAATAGACGACCATTTACAAATCCAATAAAACCTTCGTCTCTTTTTTATTCCATGAAATACCGAAAATACATCGCCGCCAGTCTCGCCATCGCACTCTTCTTCAGTGTTCTCTACACTGCCACGCGGACACACCGGGAAAGCATCGCGCGAACCGTCAAAACACAAACGCACCGAAAGGCCCGCACGCCACCGCGGAATGAAGACCCGGACACCTTAAAGCAATTTCAGAAGACCGATTTCTACCGCACCATCATAGACAATAATTTATTTCGTCCGCTCGGTTGGACACCGCCACATCCTCAAGACCACTATCGTTTACTGGGTACAATTCTGCCGAAAGATGACAGAACACCCCCGACCGCGATAATTGAAACCACTATAGAACACACAACGCGCATTGTTTCCATCAACGATAATCTTGACGCAGACACGAAAGTTATTTCGATAAAGAACAAATCTGTTACGATTTCTATCAACGGCCATCATCGGATATTGCGCCTCTTATCCGCGTTTTGAAACAGCACAAGCATTTTTTCTGCAAAATTTGGCATTTTTTACAAAGCACATCGGCAGACTTGCTTATCAATGAACCACTTTCAAACAATTATACACCCCGCTCGGAAATTACGTTTGACATTACACCGCCATAGTGTTATACTTAACTTTGAAAAATTGATTCTGTTTTTGAAAGGTTGTAGGGCTACAAGCCCACATTGAAACGTATGAACCTCGGACTCACGGACAAAGTTGCAGTTGTCGGTGCCTCAAGTAAAGGACTTGGGCGCGCAATCGCACTCGGTTTAGCACAGGAAGGTGCAAAAGTCACCATCTGTGCCAGAAATAGGGATGCACTCGAAGCAACAGCGGATGACATTCGGAATCAGACTGGCACTGAGGTGTTAGCGGTACCGACCGACGTTAGTCAGCCAGCGCAGGTTGAAAGCCTTATTCACACAGCGATTGATCGTTTTGGCGGTATTGATATCTTAGTCAACAACGCAGGCGGTCCCAGAGCGGGACGGTTCGATGACTTGGATGCTCAGGATTATCAAGACGCGGTCCACTTGAACTTGATGAGTACAATCAACCTCTGCCGTGCTGTCGTCCCGTCAATGCGCGCACGCGGCGGTGGACGGATTATCAATCTCACTTCTGTCTCTGTTAAACAACCCGTAGATAACCTGATGTTATCGAATATGGCACGGACAGGTGTGATTGGTTTTGCGAAAACGCTTGCAACGGAGTTGGCACCGGACAAAATCTTGGTTAATAACGTCTGCCCGGGTATTATCTTCACGGATCGTATCCAGCAGCTTGCAACGGTACGTGCCGAAGAGGCGGGTATCACGTTTGATGAAGCACTCGAAAAGATGACGGCGGACATCCCGCTCGGCAGAATCGGGGATCCAGATGAATTCGCAACCTTAGTTGTATTTCTCGCATCGGAACGCGCGAGTTACATAACAGGGACAACTATTCAAGTAGATGGCGGTATGGTCCGGTCGTTACTCTAACATGCTTGGACGGGGGTGTGATGAACGATGTTGGTATCTGTAATCATTCCCGCGTTCAACGAAGAGCAAACGATTAGGCAAGTCGTCGAGGCTGTGCATTCACTACCGATTGAAAAACAACTTATTGTTGTCAACGACGGGTCCACTGATGGTACACACAAAGCACTTGAAGAACTACGATCAGTTTATAAGTTAACTGTTGTGCATTGCCAAGAGAATAGCGGCAAAGGTTTTGCGATCCGGCGCGGGCTTCCGCATGTGGAAGGGGAAGCGGTCGTTATTCAGGATGCCGATATGGAGTTGTCTCCTACAGATTTATCTGAACTCCTAAGACCACTTGAACAAGAAGATATTCAAGTCGTCTACGGGTCGAGGTTTCTAAATGGGCGCGGGAATGCGAGTTTTCATAATTTCATAGCAAATCGTCTCCTTGCCACTTACACGAACCTCCTTTACGGGTGCCGGATTACGGATGAATCTACGGGCTATAAAGCCTTTTCCACAGAACTGATAATGCGACTGAATTTGACATGTGAAGGCTTTGAATTCTGTCCCGAAGTCACGGCAAAAATCTTACGCGCGGGGCATCGCATTCATGAGGTACCCGTTTCCTATTTTCCGCGCACGAAGAAGGAGGGCAAGAAACTTCGGTTCTGGTCGGACGGGTTATTCGCTGCATGGACACTCTTAAAATACCGATTTATTTCTAAAACAGAACTTTTCAAAAGTACTGTGCATACGGTAAATCCGAAAAAACGATGAGACTTATGAAAACAAGATTCCTATTTACAGTTACACTCGTTACTTTTTGGGTAGTGACATGTCTGGCAAACGGTTTCTCACAAGACGGAACTGTGCCTGAGGGCATGGTTCGACTCATCTATTTTCTGCCGAAAGACAGTCGAGCACAACCGGATATCAAGGTAAAACTTGATACCTTGATAAAAGACGTTCAGCGGATTTGCGCTGACTCGCTGGAATCGTATGGGTTTGGGAGAAAAACCTTCCAGATTGAAACCGATGCCAACGGTAAAATTGTTGTTCACCACGTTGACGGTCTATCCAGCGAAGCACATTATCATCAAAGGACGTTTTCCAAAGTCATCAAAGAAATCTCCGAACAGTTTGACGGCTCAAAGCATGCTTATCTTATTGTTGTAGAAACAAGTACCTTTGAGGGTGGGAGCAGGATCACTGGAAAGGCACGGCAAATCGGTAGAACGGGCGGATATGCTATGATTCGCGCCGGTGCTGCTTCAAGAACAGCGGCGCACGAACTTGGTCATGTATTCGGATTGAAACACGATTTTCGTGACAACGCCTACATTATGTCCTATGGCGGGAACTTAAGACGCAAATTCTCGCGATGTGCCGCTGAATGGCTAAAGGCACATCCGTACTTTAACTGGCCCCGAACAGGTGTCAACCGACCAACGGCAATTCAGATGCTTTCGCTCCAAGAAGAGCCACCCGACAAAATCCGGTTCCGTTTTCTGGTCTCCGATGCCGATAGACTCGTTCAAGCGCAGTTACTTACCTTAACAACGGCTGAACCTGCTGCTGTCGGAGACACAGAGTTGATTGCCTGTCAACCTTTAACCGGCAAACGTAGCATTATAACGTTTGTTACCAATGAACTGGCAGTCCGTCCTGTGGAGGTCGTTTCGCTACAGGTGTTGGACAAAAAAGGTAACGTCGCTTCGCAGACGTTTCCCATACAGCGAGGTTCGACTCCAGGACCGAAAATAGGAGACCCCTGGTTATGGGTGATTGTTCCGACAGGTGAGCGAGGCGGCGCGGCTGCGGCTAAGTCCGGTATAGATTATCTCAAACAGGCAAGTAAAGGCAAGGTGACAGAAAAACAGATCGCTATCAAAGGTGCAATCGCTGGCGAGACCATCGGGAACAAAGCATGGAGGCGCGGCAGGCTCACATCAACGGGAAGGAATAATATCCACGACATGCTGGCAAAGATCGGCTTGGGAACCAGTGATATAAACAACCATGTTGCTTACGGCAGCATCACACTCACGTCACCAAGAAAACAACGAACAACGATGTTCGCCGGTAGCGATGATGCCGTTAAGATCTGACTCAATGGAAAATTGGTTCATAAGAACCCCGTGAATCGGTCGTCTATCAACTACCAAGACTATTTTCCTGTTACCCTCAAACAGGGCAGAAACGTCTTATTGGTCGCGGTTTATGAGAATAGAGGCGAGTGGAGCGGTTTTTTTGGGTTTAGAAAGGATAAAGAATAAGAACATTAACAAGATGGTTAATACGATATAAATTTTTTTAGAAATCGTATTACTGTTATGATATAACTTTACTTAAGTTGTAATTTGAATTGTATCTAACAAATATTTGGAGGTTGAATTCTTAACATGTTTAAACAACTAACTTACGCCACGCTTATCCTCTTACTGGTGATGGGTGTATCCCTCTCTGCCCTTGGGCACGGTGATAATCCGACCCTTTTAGAGGATGTGAACAACGACGGTATCGTGGACATTCGCGACCTGGTGCTTGTCGCTAATGCATTCGGGCAGCCCGTGGATCGTACTGCTGAACAGAATCCTGACGTGAATCGCGATGGGGTCATCAATGTGTTGGACCTGGTTCGTGTGAGCAACAGTCTCGGGCAAACAGTCCCGGATGAAAATTCCACGTATCATGATATCCAGGAATATGTCTTTGATAAGAGTTGTGCGAGCAGTGCTTGCCACGCAGCCCCCTCAAACTCTCGCGGTTTGAGCCTGGAGTACGGGCTCTCTTATGACGCTTTAGTGGGGGTCGTACCACAGAATCCCGCAGCTGCAGCTGCCGGTATGAAACTCGTGGATCCGGAGAATCCAGAGAACAGTTTCCTTTTGACGAAACTTATAGGACCGGAATCCACAGATCAAGGTTCTCGGATGCCGTTCGGGGGTGGGCTGATCCACGACGCTAAAATAGAAGCGATTCGGACATGGATTGAAGTAGGCGCGCCAGAGACAGGTAAAGTCGCCGGGATCGGTGACCTCGGTGTCTTACGCGATCCTGGTGAAATCTTTGTGCCACCTGCACCACCGCCGCCCGGTGAAGGGTATCAACTCCATTTACCGTCTTTCAAGATTGAACCCGGCACCGAACGCGAAGTCTACTACGCCACTCAAATCAAAGATGAAAATGGGAATCCGGTAGAAGGCGACATTTTTATTAATAGAGTCGAGATCTTCTATCCCGCTGGCAGCCATCACTTCATCATGTATCGTATGACAGAAGAAGGTTTGGCGAAGGGACTCTTGAATAATGGGATCATACCCGATATCGCCGTTAATCCTGAGGATACTTTCCGCGAACTTGACACTGATAACCCAGATCCAGTATTTGGTATCTTTGGTGGCGACAGATTTTTCGTTGTCGGAACACAAACCGATGATACCCTATTTCAATTCCCTGAAGGCGTGGGGTTGCGACTGCCAGGCGATACTGTTTACGACCTCAATTCCCACTATATCAATCTGCTCGGTGATGAGACCCTGATTGGCGAAACCTATGTCAATATCTATACGATTCCAGAGGCGGAGGTAAAATACGAGGCACTTGAGATTTTCGTCTCCAATCGCGCAATTAACGTGCCACCGGGTACAACGCGCGTCGCTAAATTGACGTGGTATGTTGAAGACGAATTGGAACGCCGAGGACACACCCCAGATACGGAGTTGAATGTCTTTTTACTCACATCTCACATGCACAGACACGGTGAATTGTTTGAGATTTTCCAAAAATCGACAGGTGAGCTACTCCACCGGAGTATCGCTTACGACGATGCGCCGATTGATCTCTTTGATCCGGTGCTTCTCTTAGATGTAGATGATGCCCTCAGCTTTCAGTGTGTCCACAACAACTACGATACGAATGAACCGCTCGTATTTGGACTCACCTCTGAGGATGAGATGTGTATCATCTTTGGCTATTATTATATCCCGACTGAAAGTGCTGGCTCTATCATTAGATAACGTCTATCTCGAAAACATTGGAAGGCGCGCTTCATCGGCGCGCTTTTCTCTTAATATGACTACTACTTTAAGAAAAAAAGACCACTTCATGGAAGCTTTAGCACACCGGATACTGGTGTGTGATGGTGCTATCGGAACCGAACTCCGCAAACGGATACCGGCATATCTGCAGTGCGTTGATGCCTGCAATATTTCTACGGAACATGTTGAGAAGGTCACGGCTATTCACCGCGCTTACGCCGACGCGGGTGCCGATGTTATCCAGACGAATACCTATCAGGCGAATAGGGAAGCGTTATCGGTCCATGGTTTAGCTGAACAGGTTGACGAAATTAACAAGACGGGTGTGGTGCTGGCGCGCGAAGCAGTACCAGAGACGTGCTACGTAGCTGGATCTGTCGGACAAGTTTCGTTCCAAGGCTTAGACTCGCCTGCTCCATCTACCAAAACGATTCGACGGATCTTCAAGGAACAGATGGATGCGCTTGTTGATGCGGGTGTCGATCTCCTCGTACTCGAAACGTTTGTTTCCCCTAAACAGGCAGAAATCGCGACGAAACAGGCACTCACCTACGGTGTCCCTGTCGTTGTTGAAATTAGCGGCGTTTCAGGCGGAACCGTCGGTGCGGGGTTAGATGTACGTGTCTTTGCACAGGAACTGGAGCAGCTCGGTGCGCATGCAGTCGGTATCAATTGCAGGGGACCCCACGATCTCGTTGAAGCGATGGAACTCCTTGCGCCTGTCATCAAAGTACCGATTGCAGTTCAACCGAACGCCGGTAATCCGAGAGTCGAGCAAGGAGAAGTGGCGGTCTCCTACACAGTCGAGGCTGAGGTGTTCAGCGACTACGTCGGAAAACTGGTCGAACTCGGCGCGAACATGATTGGCGGTTGTTGCGGAACGACACCGACCTATACGGCGAAGGTCCGACAGGCGATCGCAGGACGCAAACCCGTCCAACGGGAGTCGCGCATCTTCGTTCTTCCTAAAATCAGGTCAGTAGGGGCGAGGTCACCTCGTCCGTACGATAACCCCGTGCAGCAGGTGTTTGAAACACGCGAACGCATCGTGAGTGTAGAGATGCGCGCCAATACATTCCCGCAATTGCGAGCGATGTTGAAGGAAGCAAAGGGACTTGCCGCAATCGGCGTAGACCTGTTTGATGTGACCGACAATTCCGGGGCAGCGGTGAACATCGGGGCGGTCGGCACCGCGTATCGGCTGCAGCAGGCGACCCAAATTCCGACGCTCATCCATTGGACAACCCGATCTCGGAACCTCATCAGTATGCAATCGCATTTACTGGAGGCGGAGGCGTTGGGTATCCGCGGTATCGTCGCCTTATCCGGTGACCATCCGAAAGCCGGTCCTTATGAGACAGCGAGTCTCGTTCCAGATGTCCGTGGCGCGGTTCAATTGATGAAACTCATTGCTCGATTAAATCACGGAGAACTCGCTGACGGTTCATCCATCGGTGAACCGTGTGGGTTCTATTATGGCGGGGGCTTCACGATTGCTGAGAACTTACAACCGCACGTCAAGCATCTCGCAAATAAGGTGGCACAAGGGGCTAATTTCGCCTATACACAGCCGGTTTGGACCTATGAAGATGTCGTACGCTCCCAGCAGGCGACGGCACATCTTGGTATAAAGATCCTCTATGGCATATTACCGCTTACAAGTTTTCGCAGTGCATCCTACCTCCGCGACAATTTGGGACTTTACATTCCGCAGTTTATCGTTGACAAATTCCGGGACCTCGGAGATACCGCTGGACAGGAACTCGGTATGCGACTATGCTTGGAATTAGTGCGAGACATCCGCAATCAAGATGAATGTGAGATTGATGGTATCTATCTCATCCCGCCTGCGCGTATGAATTGGAAAAACAGAGCACGAGTCATCTCAGAAATCGTTAAAACCTACCGTGAGTAGTTATAAGTTATAAGTCTGGTTTCTGATGTTTGATCATCTCTCTGTAACCGTCGTTACCCAATTGATACACCAACCTTTACCAAGAAATATGAAATCCCAGAAAACCTCTTAACTCTCACTGCGAGGCAAACTGATAACTGACAACTATTAACAATGCATGGACAAAAAACTTTAATCTCATCAGCACGTGTTACAGGCCGTTCACTTCTTTTAGGCGTTTTATTCATCCCAATCAATGTCTATTGGATGACGATTGTTGAGGTAAAGTACTACTCACTTGACGGTTCGTGCCTACCGCTCTTTATCCAACCCGTTTTCATTATGTTTGTTTGTGTCGTCGCCAACTGCGTGTTGAAACGTTTTGCACCACGGCAGATGCTCCAGCAAGGCGAACTGCTCACCATCTACATTATGGTGGCGATCTCCTGTACGTTTGCGGGGCACGACACAATGCAGAACATGTTCGGCAGCATCGCACATCCCTTCCGTTTCGCAACGGAGGAGAACGAATGGCAGGCACTCTTTTTTCGGTACCTACCGGCATGGCTTACCGTCTCCGATGCGCAAAGTTTGCAAGGCTTTTACGAGGGAGAAGCAACCTTCTACACACAGCATAACTTTTCGGTTTGGCTAAAGCCGCTGATGTTCTGGGGACTTTTTTTCCTCATTATGATGTTCATGATGCTCTGCATCAATACACTCGTCCGGAAACGGTGGGCAGAACAAGAGAAACTCGCATATCCGATTATTCAACTCCCCTTGGGATTGTCAGAAGATGGAGGGATAACCCTGCTGAAAAACCGGATGATGTGGATGGGATTCAGTATCGCCGTAGTTATCGGTGTGATTAACGGGATTCACTATCTCTTTCCACAGTTTCCAGAGATCCCTTATATCAAACGGACATCTGTATTCCAGAATATCTTCACGGATCGTCCGTGGAGTGCTATCCGTGGAACGCGCATCTCCGTCTACCCGTTTGCTGTTGGGTTAGCCTTTTTCTTACCCTTGGATCTCTCTTTTTCGTGTTGGTTCTTCTTTGTAGTGCGTTTAGCAGAATTCGTCATCGCCGCGGCACTCGGCACCCGTTACTTCCCAGCGTTGAACGAGCAGGCGTACGGCGCGTGGATCGCGCTCTTTCTGCTTGCTGTCTGGGTCACGCGACGACATCTGACCGAGGTGTTCAAAAAGGTGTTCGGGTTTAAATCGCGTCTTGATGATTCAAATGAACCGATGCCGTATCGTGCTGCCTCCTTGGGGATTCTCGGATCGCTCGTCGCGCTCGGAATCTTTTCCTCCATTGCGGGGATGACGTTATGGGTCGCGGGCATCTTCTTTGGGGTCTATTTCCTGCTCTCTTTCGCCATCACGCGTGTTCGAGCGGAACTCGGCACGCCACATGAAATTTACTATGTCAACCCACACGATATGCTGGCGACAGTCGGGGGGACGCGACGGTTTGACACGAGCAGCCTTACGATTATGTCGCTGTTCTACTGGTTCAACCGTGGTTACCGCAACCACCCGATGCCGAACCAGATTGAGGCGTTTAAACTCGCAGAATCGACGGGGATGGGTAACCGGCGTTTATGGGTCGCGATGCTCATAGCGATTATCATCGGTATTCTGGCGACTTTTTGGGCAAATCTGGATGTCACCTTCCGAAACGGTGCCGTGGCGAAAGCGGGTGGCTTCAAAGGCTGGGTCGGCAGAGAGTCGTTCGGTCGGCTCCAACGGTGGCTCCATAACCCAACGGAGCCAAACGTAGTCGGTATCGGTTTTATGGGGATCGGCGCGCTCCTGACGTTTGTGATGATGTATATGCGGATGCATTTCCTGTGGTGGCCCTTCCACCCCGCGGGTTACGCACTCGCTATCAGTTTTGCGATGGACTATTTCTGGTTCGCCTTCTTCGTGGCGTGGTTTCTGAAGTTAATGATTCTACGACACGGCGGTTTGCGGCTACATCGTAAGGTCGCCCCACTGTTCTTGGGATTAATCTTAGGCGATTACGTCATCGGCAGCATCTGGGCAATCATAGGTCCCCTATCCGGCTTACGCACCTACAAGATTTTTATCTGACCCCAATGTCATTCAACTCCCCAAACTGAATAGCCCCATCCCCTCCTTTTGAAAGTTGACAATTTGCCCAAAATGTTCTATACTAAAAATGTGCAAATTCGCCCCAGAGCGAACAACTATTGGAACGGATACGAGGAATAGAGCGATGAAAATCACCTCAGTTAAAGCAGAGAGATTTCAAACGACCTTCATCAGATACTCGACATTTTATAGCATTTTAGTTTTACTGTTCCTGATGGCTATATTGTTAGGGTGTCAACAGATTCAAAAGGTTATCTCTGCTGACAAACCAACGATGCGCGAAACCTGTCCAAATGAGAAACGAGTTCTCAACCTCGGTTTCTATGCCTATTTCCCACCTATAAGTTATAGTGCCAACACTAATCCAACTTCTGATGAGTTTAACACACATCAGGGTTATGAAGCTGATCTCTTAACTGCACTTGAGGCGATGGAGGGCACGAACTTCTCCTTTTCACGAAGGGCTATCCCCGAATGGTCGGGCATCTGGCTCAAGGCTGCCGAGCCGGAATATGATATTATCGGGGGCGGCATCACGATACTTAATTCTCGAACTCGGAACGCAACAGGCACTCCAATCGTCGTCTTTACATCCGGACATATCAAGTTCCGTCAATCACTTTTGGTCCGTGCCCACGACGCAAAACGCCTTTCGGACCATGCTGCTCTCACGCGTGATGTCCGCGTTGGTGTGCTTTCCGGCACAACCGGGGAAGCGCGCTTGCTTGAACTCACGGGTATTATTGATGCGAATGGCGTTCTCGCCAATGGAACGCGCATTGAGACACTCCAAAGCACACTTATTGCTGATGGAACAACAGCCTACAAAATTACCGCCGCTGATACCTCACCGAATTTGGTCGGTAGGGAGTATCTCCACCCGCCTTCAGATGACATGCCGCAGGTCGTCTATCTCGGAGATGAACTCGGTGAGTCAGAATTGCTTGAAGCACTCGCCGAAGGCAGGATTGACGCGATCGCCAGAGGTGAAATTGGTAACCGCGGTGCCGCCTATGCTGATGCGGCATTTGTTGTCACCGCCCTCGACAGTCAGGTCGAGTACGGAGGTTTCACCCTCGCGGTGGAAGATGCTGAACTTGCCGCGTGTATTGATGAAAGATTTAACTATCTAACTGATGGCGAAAACATCAGTTATGCAGAATGGTTACAGGATTCCAAGATATTCATAACTCGCGCCGAGATGTGGAATGCTAAGAAACAATAACACTCCCAAAAACTCTTGATATATTCATCTTTTCCGTAGGATCATCAGAATTGCAAAAGAAACTCATAAGTGTACAGCTGCCCGTTGGGAAACTGAAACACGATTTTTTAAAGGAACTCTTGCCCACGTCCAATAACAGCACGGGTGTGGTTGTCGGTCCACAACTTGGTGAAGATGCAGCGGTCATTGCGTTAGGGGATAACTATCTCGTTGCAACCAGCGATCCGATTACCTTTGCGACTGAAGATATTGGGTGGTATGTGGTATGCGTCAATAGCAATGATATTGCAGCGATGGGTGCCGTGCCGAAATGGTTGCTCGTAACCCTGTTGTTACCCGAAGATGCGACGACACCTGCGATGGTTCGCGACATCATGACACAAATCACACGAGCATGTACAGCGTTTGACATCGCACTGTGTGGTGGACATACCGAAGTTACACCCGCCGTAAAACAACCCGTCGTCATAGGTCAAATGATGGGGGTTACCGATAAAAATGCCTTGTTCACTTCAGCCGGTGCTTGTGTCGGAGATGCCTTAATTCTCACGAAAGGCATCGGTATTGAAGCAACCGCAATCATCGCCCGCGAGTGTGAAGCGCAGTTGCGGGAAAAGTACGATGCCGTATTCTTAGCGCAGGCGAAGAACTATCTCGTGGATCCAGGGATTTCTGTGCTAAAGGATGCGCAAATTGCAATTGCCACGGGCGGCGTACACGCGATGCACGATGTCACAGAGGGCGGTGTCTCAACTGCTGTATATGAGTTGGCAACCGCAGCCGAGTTAGGTGTAGTTGTTTATTCAGATAAACTTTTAGGATCGCCAGTATTGTATGGCGACATAACACGGACATTGTGTGATATGTTCGGGCTTAATCCGCTCGGTGTCATTTCATCGGGTGCTATGTTGATTGCATCGGCACCTGAAAAAAGCGACGCAATTTGTCAGGCTCTTAGCAAATCAGGTATCCGCGCGGACATCATCGGAAAATTTTTGCCATCTGCACACGGGTTATGGTTGGAAGATACCACCCGTACACGACAACCGCTACCCGTTTTTGAAGCAGACGAAATCGCTAAACTTTTTAGCAGCAGTCCCTAAAAAACCGAAAACGAAACGTCCCTGACTACACTGTGAGATTCGATTGACATCTACTCGTTTTGCATGTTATCATTACCCTCAAGTAAACCGCATTGTGGAGGAAAAATGATGCCAGAACTGAATCAAGAATGTGCCGAGACGTATTACAATCGTGGATTGGCTCACAGCAAAAAAGGTGAGTTGGAACCTGCTATTAAAAACTACACCAAAGCGATAGAACTTAAACCCGATTATGCCGATGCCTTTTACAACCGCAGCAAGACTTGGTTACGCCTCGGAGAAACGGAAAAAGCGAAATCTGACATGGCAGCTGCCAGCAGTATTGGGATAAACAGTACCACAGCCTCAAAGGAAATACTACGAAATTACGATCGCGCATGGAAAACTCTCGGCAACATTTCAGATATTTGACAATTGCGGAAATTCTGGAGGTTGCTACGGGACATGTCGGTGACTATCAATTGTTGAATGAAAATCAACTACGCTATCTGGTTGAGGCAGTGAGTGGAAAATTCGGTGATACCGAACTGTACCCAACTTTGCCCCAAAAAGCCGCTGTATATGCACATCACATTATCACAGGGCATATATTTTTCGATGGAAATAAGCGTGTCGGTTTACATTGTGCAATTCTGTTTTTAGAATTTAATGGTTGCACCCTATCTCTCAACATTAACGATTCCATCATTGAACTCGGTCTTAAAATTGCGGATGGCACCATAACGGATATTGAAGTGATTGCCGACCACATACAATCATGGATTTTGTAACAAACGCATACTAACGAGGCAACAGCACCGTCCTCCCAACCTATCCTTCCAAATGCAACCTGTAAGAGCGACTTCCTTCCAAAACCACCAAAAAACTGAAAACTCAACAACCCTAATCTCCCAAAAATTGACTTGACAAAACCCGTCCAAAATGATAAACTTACTGCAAATAAGGGAACCCACAAACGACACCCTTAGTCCGTAAAGATAAAGAAAGGATAGCAATATGGCATCACAAAACGAACTACAGTCAATGTTAGACGCACCCATCGGCTTAGCACCGAACACCTACCTGCACTTCTATAACGGCGGGAAACTCCGTGCTGAGTTTATGGGTGACCCCGATCCGAAAGATGATTATTACTCCGAAGAATGGATCTTCTCCACAAACCGCGCAATCACCCCCGGTAGAGACAATCCGCCCGACAAAGGACTTAGCCGTATCGAACTTCCAAGCGGTGAGGTTGTGTTACTGAAAGCACTGTTGGACGCATTCCCGGAAGAGACACTCGGTGGCGCGCACGTCGCTAAATATGGCACTGAATTAGGCGTGCTTCTTAAGATTTTCGATGTCGGTGAAGGCGCGCATATCCCTATCCATTGGCACCCCAACCCGGATTTCGCACAAGAACATCTCAACTCACCCTTTGGGAAAAATGAGGCGTGGATTTTAATCGGCACGCGTCCGGGCGCGAAGGCATGGATCGGATGGAAAGAAGCAATAGATAAAGCAGAATTCCGCCGTCTGATGGAGGCACAAGATGTGCCAACGCTCCGAAGTCTCATGCACGTCGTTGAACCGAAGGTCGGAGAAGTCTACTTCTTACGCACACCGATCGTCCATTCACTCGGTACAGGGTTATGTGTCCTCGAACCGCAGGAACCTACCGATTGGAATATCCTCGCTGAATGGGAAGGTTTCCCGTTTGAAAGAGATGATGGACACCTCGGTCTCGGATGGGACCTCGCAGTGGATGCCGCTGAGTTCGATAAACTCGAATTGGATTACCTCAATAACTACATCCGCCGCACCCCAGAACTCGTCCGAGCAGAAGGCGATAATCGCGAAGACCGAATCGTGCCAGCGGAAGCCTCAAAATTCTTCGGATGCTCACGCCTGACAGTGGACTCAACGTTGAGCATGCCTGCAGATAAAGGCTTCTATGCGCTTGTGACGTTGGGTGGCGAAGGCGTACTGCGCGGCGATTTTGAAGATGTCCCGCTCAAACGTGGCAAATCTGTTTTCATCCCACGTTGCTTGTCCAGCTACGTCATCGTTAGCACCAGCGACACCCCGATGGAGATCATCTGTTGCTATCCACCAAGCCTCTAAAGTAGTAGACAACAACTTGCTGTATGGCGCAAACGGTAGTACGCAATGTTAGACTTTAAACCTGCTAAACCGAATACGACCGCGATTCAGGTTGTCAAAGCCCTCATGCCGCTCATCAATCGTTTGTATTTGAAGGGGTTAACATTAGATATTGACACCGAGTCCATTGCCCGTTTGAAAACGACGGATGGACATCCGACCGTGCTGGCTCCGAACCACGCGGCGCACGCGGATCCAGCCGTTATGTTTCTCTTGTCCAAACGCCTCTCTCAGCAGTACTATTACATGACCGCCCGAGAGACATTCGACCAAGGGAAATTCGGCGGCTTATGCAGTCTTTTGTTGCAGTGGTGCGGCGCGTATTCAATTGTACGTGGCACCGCGGACCGAAACGCCTTCCGCACAACACGTGAAATTTTAACGAAAGGTGATGCACCTATTGTTATCTTCGGAGAGGGAGAAATTTCACGGCAGAACGATACCATCATGCGCTTTGAGAGAGGCGTTACCCAACTCTGCTTCTGGGCTTTGGATGATATGCAAAAAGCGGGCATCAGCAAACCTCTCTATGTCGTTCCCATCGGGATCAAATATCATTACCCACAAAACATGTGGGACGTTATTGATGCCGCCCTCACGCGGTTAGAACGTGCTATTCTCCCGCCTGTTGGAAGAACGTCAACAGAACGTTACGAACGATTGAGACACATCGGTGTCGCAGTTCTTCGGACACTTGCTGCGGAATATCAATATAAGGTGGACGAAACCGTGCCACTTGATGTGCATATCCAAAAGCTGAAAGAACAGATATTGTCCCATGCGGAACAAATTATGGGCATCCATACTGAAGCGGATGTGCTTACACGCGTACGTGCGTTGAAAAATCTGGTTGATGCCGAAGTCTATAAAGACATTGAGCAGATGACCGAGTACGAACAGAAGATACATGAAGAACTGCTCCAGAAATTCCAACAATTCTATCCGGATCTGGAGCGGTTAATTAACTTTATAGCAATTTCGGACGGGTATGTCGCCAAGGAACCTTCACCGGAACGGTTTCTTGAGGTAATTATCCGTCTGGAAAGAGAAGTGTTTGGTACAGCAAAAATGCGGGGACCGCGGGTCGCATCACTCCGTGTCGGTGAACCCCAAAATCTCCGGGAATGCTATGATACCTACAAAACACAGAAAAGAGAAATGGTAGAGCAGATAACCCTTGACCTCGAAACGGCGGTTCGGACGCTGGTGACGGACGTATCATAGGAATACTCTACCGAAAAACGCGCGGTAAGTTGCCAACTAAAACCGCGCTTAAAATTTGGAGAGAAACATGGCAAAAAAATTGTCTATTGGAAGTTGGGCTTACGCATTTGGTCCTTATGAAGATAACCCTGTTCCGTTCGATGATGTCGTCAAACGTCTCAGCGAACTGGAATTTGACGGCGTTGAAATCGGGGCGTTCAAACCACACATTGACATCAACGACTATCCGATGAAAAGCGATCGGGATGCCGTTAAAGGTTTAATCTCCTATTACGGCTTGGAAGTCTCTGGCTTAGCCGCCGACTTCTGGTCGCACCCGGGTCCCGCCACAGACGAAGCGCAAGAGGACGATAAATATTTCAAACTGTTCAAAGAGAATCTTCAACTCGCCTTGGACCTCGGGTCGCCTGCTATCCGGGTTGATACAGTGGATGACCCCGAGGAAGGAATTCCAGGCGTTGAATGGGAGAAAGCATGGGATCGGATCGTCTCTGTTTGGAAACGCTGTGCCCAAGTCGCTGAAGACCACGGTGTGCTGATGCTCTGGGAATTTGAACCCGGATTCATGTTCAACAAACCGAGCGATATTATTAATATGCCAAAGGCTGTTGATCATCCAAACTTCAAAGTGATGTTCGATACATGCCACGCGCAGATGTGTGCTGTTGTCGGTTCTCGGCAGCGCGGAGAAAAGGAAACGCTTGGCGATAATGGCGTTATTGATCTCGCACGGCAACTCAAGGGGCAAATCGGGCACTTCCACCTCATCGATTCCGACAATACGCTCCATGGCGATGAAACAAGCACACATGCCCCCTTCGGAGACGGCGTGCTGGATTTCGACGCAATTATCCCTGTCATCATGGACGAAACCGGGTACGATGGTGATTGGTTCTCTATCGATCTCTGTTTCTGGCCCAATGCGTGGGATGTCACAGAAGATGCGAAGAAATTCCTAACGCCTTATCTTGAACGGTATTAGTACCATAGTTGTCAGTTATCAGTCGTCAGTTGTCGGTTATCGGTTAAGAGGGTTTTTGTGACAGTTGAATTGACTGTGCAAACAACAGCAAACCTCTTTTACTGAAAACCGATAACTATTCCCTCTGAAAACTGATAACTGACAATGATTAAAAATGCTGAATTTGCGTTCATTAGATCCTTTAATTGAACTCGCCTTTGGGGAAGACATCGGTATCGGTGATATAACGACAGATGCGACAGTACCGCCTACACAAATGGGGGTAGGAACACTTCTTGCGAAGAGTGAAGGTATTGTCGCAGGATTACCGGTCGCCGAGCGAGTATTCGAGAAGTTGGATTCGACGTTGACATTTCGCACGCTTGTCAAAGATGGCGATGCAGTCGTCGCAGGCACTTCAATCGCCGAGGTCCAAGGCAGTGCTAAAACTATTCTAATTGGTGAACGGACGGCACTCAACTTTCTGCAGCGACTCTCTGGGATCGCCACACTCACCGCACAATTTGTGGAAGCAGTTGCTGGTTATGATACCAAAATTGTGGACACTCGGAAAACTGCAGCGGGGTGGCGGGCAGTTCAGAAATACGCCGTGCGCGTCGGCGGTGCGCAAAACCATCGCTTTGGACTCTACGACGGTGTCCTGATTAAGGACAATCACATCGTCGCCGCAGGCGGTATCGGTAACGCTGTACAACGCGCACGAGAAATCGTTCCACACACAGCCAAGATTGAGGTTGAAGTCGAAACCGTCGAACAGGTAGACGAAGCACTCGAAGCAGGCGCGGACATCTTACTCCTTGACAATATGCCTCCGGGTATCATGCAGCGCATTGTCGAAGAGGTGAGCCATCGTGCCGTAACGGAAGCCTCCGGTGGAATCACACTTGACAGCGTAAAAGCCGTGGCGGCGACGGGTGTAGACTTCATCTCCGTCGGCGCGTTGACGCACTCGGCAATGCCGATGGATATCAGCCTAAACCTGACGCTCGTTGCCAAGTAGGATAGGGCCTTGTGTGCCGTTGGAAACTGCTCGGGCAAACTGTCTAACAAAGGAAACTTAATCTTCAATGCAGGAATTCTTGAGCCGCTCCCTGAACCGAGAAAACGTGGTTCGCGGGACGCTTCTTTTTGTGGTGTGTACATTCGCTGGGTTATTCGTCAGTTTTTTGTGGAGCGGTGGTCAAGATATAAAGCGAGTTTTTCACGAGATGCAGACTGAGATGCTTCTCGGTGCTTGCCTGTGTATGTTTGTAGATTGGCTGTTCGGAGCACTGCGTTTCCACATTTTCATCCGGAAATTGACACCAACGATCCGCTTCCGTGACAGCATCCGTGCGAATTTAGCGACCCTCTGCGTCTCTGCTATTACGCCTTTCCAGACGGGTGGGGTCGGGCACCTCTACATCTATGTGCGGACAGGTGTCCCGCTGTCAGGTGCGATTACATCAGGTCTCATCTGCTTTTTCTCAACACTCATCACCCTCATCCTGGGTGCGGGTACGATCCTCTGGTTAGATCCACCTTTTCTACCAGAAGGGGCTACATGGGTAAGTCTATTTAGTTTTTTGACATTCGGCGTGGTATTCCTACTATTTATCTTGCTGCTTTTCAAGCCAGAAATCGTCTTCCGTTTTTTTCATTGGCTTTGTAACGCTGCGCAACGAAGGTTCACACGCATCGCACCTTTTTTAGAACGCGTCACATTAAAAGTGGAACAACTAACGACTGAACACAAAACGTTCGCGACCATGTTCCTCCGCGATCACAAATGGACGTGCGTGTTGAGTATACCTTTAACCTGCGGTTTCATCGGTGCACGCATCGTCGGTAGCTACATCGTCGCCCAAGCACTTAATGGAGACACAACGCTCTGGGAACTCTGTGTTACTGGCTTGGTGCTGAACTTTGTCGTGCTGTTCGCACCGAGTCCCGGTGCAAGTGGTGTCGCAGAGGTTGTAACGGTCGGTCTGATGGAAAATCTGATCTCCAAAGAATTGATACCACTCTTTGTATTGCTGACACGATTCTTCAGTATCTATTGCGCCGTCCTTGTGGGCGGTATTATCATCGGGGCGCAAGTCGCAAGAGATTTTAGAAATAAAAAGGATATAGTGAAAGACACTATGCCGTGAATCTGCCCACTTATCTGAAAATTAACGGATAAAAACGGATACAAATAAGACTTAAGTTCAAAAGGAATGTCCGTTGTCTGTTCCTGACAAGAACTTTATACCCGTTAATCACCCTATGATGACTACAGACTCACCAGAAACCCGATTTTGACAACGGAAAAATCGGCGCGAAAACCTAATCATTAAAAAGAAGGAATATTATGAAAATTGAACCTACAACGACGAAACTCGGTTGGATCGGTACCGGCGTGATGGGACGCTGGATGTGCCAACATCTAATGGACTTGGGCTATGGAATGACGGTTTATAACCGGACAAAAGCGAAGGCGGACCCACTCTTGGAGGCAGGCGCAGCATGGGCAGACACATCCAGTGATGTCGCAGCGGCTTCTGATATTGTTTTTACGATTGTCGGATTCCCACCCGATGTCCGTGAAGTCTACCTCGGTGATAACGGTATCTTAAAAGGCGCGAAACCCGGAAGCATCATCGTTGATATGACGACAACGGAACCCTCACTCGCACAAGAGATTCACGCCGCAGCACAAGCACAAAATGTCTCATCGGTAGATGCCCCTGTTTCAGGTGGCGATGTCGGTGCGAAAGAGGCACGCCTCTCTATCATGGTCGGTGGCGACGAGGACGCAGTTCAAGCCGTGATGCCGCTCTTTGAAGCGATGGGAAAGAATATCGTCCACCAAGGCGGCGCGGGTGCGGGACAACACACGAAAATGTGCAATCAGATCACGATTTCCGGCACAATGATCGGGGTCTGTGAAGGACTCATCTATGGACACAAAGCCGGCCTGGATTTGGAAACGATGCTGTCGTCAATTAGTGGCGGCGCAGCGGCTTGCTGGTCCTTGGATAACCTCGCGCCACGCGTCCTGCAACGGAACTTCGATCCCGGTTTCTTCGTAGAGCACTTCATCAAAGATATGAGTATCGCTTTGGACGAGGCGCGTAAGATGAATCTCAGCTTACCGGGCCTCGCATTAGTGCACCAACTTTACACGGCAGTGCAAGCACAAGGACACAGTAGGTTAGGCACACAGGCACTGATGTTGGCGTTGGAACAAATGTCTGGCGTGGAAATGGACTAAAGTTTCACTTGCAGCATGATGCACGTCGCATCTGGGCGAGTACGCCGCAATTCTAATTCGCCGCCAAGCCCGGTAGGTTCGGTTTGATGAAATATTTCGGTAATAACGGGCAATGAATTGCCCTACTACAAACAGACAGGTTCGTAGTAGTGCGATTCATCGCACGTTCCAATATTACCGAATTAAAAAATCAATCTTCATGCAACCGAACCATAGGTGTCAATTTTAGAAATAATAATCGTCTCGGTTCCCCAGGTCCGGTAGGTTCGGAATGTAATACAAGGAATGGAAATGTAATACAAGGAACGGATTTAGTCTAACCCCAGACTAAATCCAGTCTATTCCCAGACTAAATCCCCCAACCGAACCCGATACTCCGCGGAAACCTTGAAGACTTCAAAGCCCTCTTCAGTCCGGTAGGTTGGGTTGAACGGCGTTGAAAAGTTGGATATTGATATACCAAACACACCTGAAAGTTAATATCCTGCCTTATCTATTCAAGAACGTAGTGAAACCCAACTTTACACGTTCATCGTCCGAGGAGCGTCAAAGCGAAAGCGTTGGGTTTCACTCGGTCTCTGGTGGCTGTGGTGTCTCTGGAGAAAGTTGTGTTTTCCTATGATTTTCAGGGTTTTGGCGGCATCCGTTCAACCCAATCTACGGAAACCCTAAATTGACATCTATGGTGGTAGGATTTAGGCGTGAGTGCTGTATCGCGCCCAGACGCGATACGGCATCCCATCCTATTCTCGCAGAAAAAAGCATTTTTTTCACATCAAAGTGACCGTTTTGCCCACCTTATAGTAAAGCACGAAAATAAGTTGACACTCCACGATAACGTCGCCCGCTCGTAGGGGCTGGGTGACCCAGCCCCTACGAGCAACTGCATGTCCAAATAATTATGGGCTTTACTATAAACGCCTTATATAGTAACCCATCCATATTCAGAAAACCCTAAAGCACAAACCACCGAATTCTCCTGTTGGAATAAAACCTAAATTTTTAACGGTATGCACCCTTTCGCCAAAAAACTGTGTCTTTTAATTATAGAGAAGGTATTATCCATTTCAAAAAATAAAAAGCATCATTCAGTTTTGAGTCGGCAGTAAAAGAAGTGTTTGATGAATAGGATACCTTCAAGACTTACACAACCGCCCCAAAGGCAGAAGAGGTGGCACCGTCCGGAATGCTGTTATCAAGAGAGAAGTTGCATGGGAATTACGACGATCTTATCGGTGAAAGTACCGTGCATCTTAAAGTACTGAAACGTATTGACAGGTTCGCAAAATCTAATAAAATAGTGCTTATTTCTGGCGAGACAGGAACCGGTAAAGAACTGGTCGCGCGTGCCTTGCACGCAGAGAGTCCTTATGCAATACACCCGATCGTCATCGTGAACTGCGCGGAGATTGCAGAGAACCTGATAGCAAGTGAACTCTTTGGACATGAGAAGGGCGCATTTACCGGTGCAGATAATCAACACATTGGACTGTTTGAAACCGCATCGGGAGGGACACTCTTCCTCGACGAAATCGGGGAACTTTCGATACGCCTACAATCGAAATTGTTGCGGGTCCTTCAGGAAAACGAGATTCGCCGTGTGGGACAGACAAAACAGATTCCGGTGAAAGTGCGCGTCCTTGCAGCTACAAATATCGACCTTATAGAAGCGGTTGCAGCAGGTAGGTTTCGCCGAGATCTCTATGAGCGATTGAAACCGCTTCATATCCAGTTACCGGCGTTACGGGAGCGGCGGGAAGACATTCCCGCGTTGGCAACACATTTTTTGAAAAAGGAAACCAACGGTTGCAGTCAAAAGATAGCCGACATAAATCCAGAAGTCCTCTCGTTATTTGATGCCTACAGCTGGCCTGGGAATATCCGGGAGTTAGAAGGTGTCATCGGTCGTGCCGTCCTCTTAGCGGAAGAGGGTGAAATCTTACCGCACCACTTACCACAAGATGTGCGGACACCTCAAGCCGACCCATTACCGTTGACCGATGCAACAGCCGCAGCAAATTCTAACGACGCAGAACGTTTCGTGCTGTGCTTTCCCTGCTTTCCCATGGATACAACCTTGAAAGAGATAGAGAAGTCAGCGATCTTGACGACTTTGGCGCGAGAGGAGGGGAATAAGGCAAAAACGGCGGAGGTTTTAGGAATTAGCCGGGTCACCTTGCACATCAAGTTACGCACCTATAGTGGTGAGGCATAGGACTTACGCAAATGTAGTAGAGACTTTTATGTCCGTGCGCCTACAGCAGGAAGGTTTGCTGATGCAGTGCGTCCGTTCGTCTTTCTCAGGAGACTGGGTATTACGAGGCTCGGCATTCGAGCCAGAATCACGCGTTCAGTGTATCAAATGTAAAGAATCTTTACAGTCCAGTGTAAAAAATATTGACAATTGTAAAGAATCTTTACAGTAGAAAAATCGTGGGATCCCCTAATAGTCAGGTTTCTCACATTGGCATGATACTTGCCACTATAAACGTGAGCTCAACTGTAGCACGTAGGAACACCAATAGTGCTACCAAGGACGGGGTTTTAGTCGCGGAAGCTTTTGATAAAGGATAACAAGGAGTGATTTTTATGTCTGTTATCCGTTTCTCGTCTGTTGTGTTGTTACTCACCGTTGTTGTGTTCTTCATCGGTTGTGGTCAGCAGACAGAGGAAATCAAGTTGGCAGTGGCTGGCATGGACTAAGGCGGGTGTGCAGCAAAAGTGCGGTCTGCACTCGGTCAAGTTGATGGTGAATTGGAGATCGTCTCGGTCTCTCTCCGGGATAGAACGGTCGTTGTCAAGAGTCAAATCAAAAGCTCGGTGCTAATCACTGCGTTAGCAGATGCAGGGTTTGGTGCGGAAGTCGTCAAATAAGAACCCGATGCAGACGTGTACCGGTGTGAAACTCAAGGAGTGAAAACATGTTTTTACGAAAATATTGGCTACCGTTATCGGTGTTCATCGTGGCGATCTGTGCCGTCGGGCTTTACCTGCTCGCGACACAGCCACCGAAAGAGCCGATTGTGATTTACAAGCCTGTTGAACCCATAGAGAAACCGACCGAACAACCGACCGCAGAAGTGCCTGAAGGGGACACCTCGCAAGGCGGACACTTCCACGCCGATGGCACTTGGCATGCTGAACCGCATGAGGCAGAAGTGCCCCCCGTGCCAGAATCGGATGCCGCGGACGCTGGCGAACTCAAACCGCGTCCGGGTTCGTTCCTTGAGAAATATCTGTCGCAATTCTCGCCCGCAGAGGCGAAACGGGCAATGTCGGCGTGGTTTGAACAAGCCGGTGTTCCGCCACCGCCAAGAGGTTATGAATATATTTGGGATGATGCGTGGGTCGTCAAACGCGATGAGAACGGACAACCCGTCATCAACAAGATCGGTGAACCTTATATCCAAGTCTTTACGATTACCGCATTCGCACCCAATCCCGAGCAAACCAGAAGATACTTGGAGTTGAAGGCACAAAGGCTTCGTACAACCGATCCAAACAAACTGGAACAAATCCGTACTAAAATGTATCGGATTCAAGACGAGGCACAAGGACCATATCCGCTCATTACAGCGTCAGCTTCTGGGAAGAAAGCACGAAGCAAAGTGGCTCAACGAACGAAAGAAGCCCATGAAAAAGCCCTTGTTGAATTAGGGCTTGGACATCTGGTCGGTAATGATATTGGGGGACAAGTTCCCAGACCCAGACCTTTGCCGCTTGAAGATTAAACCCTTTATGGAGGTTTCTCATAAATAAAAAAGTTCTTTTACTCAGCATTCTGTTTTTATTATGTCTCGGTGTCGGTCTGTGTGTTTGGGGTCTGCCGCGCATCGGGGACCCCAATCCGTATATGGTCATTCACAGTGGCCCGTCAATCTCGGCGAATGCCTCTGGCACATATACCTACTATATTCGGGAAACGGGGACAACCGTGCCGTCGCATCCGGACCCTGTTGAGATGACGATTTCAGGAGCCGCGAGGGGACTAGGGTGGATTGATTTTAGAATCACAGCGATCACAATTAATGGCAGCAATCATCTGACAAATGCTCAATATGGCGAAGCACCCACAGAGACAATCGGCTACATGGCGGTAGTGGGTGGGCTCCCCCTTTCGGATAGTGCAGAAAACGATGACTTCTCGTTCACTGTTGAGAAAGCTTCTGCTTGGGATGATGATTCTGGCACTTACGATTGGACTGCCAGCGGAGAGGCAGTGCGAAAAATCGCCAGATGGGATGGAGGGCAGTGGGTGGTTCATAATGACACCTCGGATCCCGCATACACACATACCACATCGACTTCTGGGAGTTGGACGGTGGCAAAGACGAACGTCTGTAGTTTCTGCAAGCGGACAGGTGTCTCATCACCGACAGCACATCATGTGACGTGTCCGAATTCAAACTGCAATGCAGGCGGGTCGTATTGGAATTGTTACGGTGTTCCCGCGAGTCATGCATTGCTGGCGACGTGTTCGAGTTGTAACGCCTCAAATGTTTATGCCTGCTCAGGGCATCCGGGGAGCTGCACGTCAAATAGCGGTTCATCATCGGGGTGTGCGAACAACGAGACCTATGACTATTGCGACGATCAAGGCTCATGTTCGGAGGGTTCGACTTCAGGGGTTCCGGGTCCCATCTGTGGTCATAACCACTGCTGTTGTTCGCCGTCGAGTAGCAGTTCGACAGGTAGCACGCCACCCAGTAACAACGGTGGCAGTTCAGGTGGTAGCACGCCGCCATCGAGCAATACGGCGACCTGTTCAACGTGTAATGCGCCTTATAATTCAAATAACAGTTCGTTGGTGAATCGCCACCGCGTTCGGACGTGTATGCGTCCTGCCTGCGGTCAATCGTGGCAACTCTGTAGCGGTGGTAAGCCTGAGACGTGTGGTGCCTCGTCAAGCTGGCGGTGTCGGGAGTAGCCTTCAAAGCGATGTCTGAAACACAATCCACCCTTTTCAACCGACGCGCCGGTGGTCTTTGGATTGCTGGCGCGTTGCTTTTCGTATGGATTGTCGTTGTCGTGAGTTTTCGCCCGCCCTCAACACCTTCCGCTGTCAATGAGAGAACCGACCGCGAACCGGACCGCGTCCGTCTCGCCCGCCCCGCCGTCTTTGATACCGAGTCGTTCTACCGCACGATTATAGACAATAACCTGTTCCGACCGCTCGGTTGGCGACCGCCTGTGCCGATTGAACCCTATCGCTTGATTGGCACGAAACTTGCGACAGATGCCAACACACCGCCACAGGCAATCATTCAATCCACCGCAGGAGAGAAAACATATATCGTGACCACCGGTGAGACACTCGACGCAGAGACCGAAGTTGTAGACATCCAGCCGAAGCGGGTAACGCTTTCCACCAACGGGCAGCAAAGAACGCTGAGACTCAACACAGGAGTCTACCTCAACGCCTCGCCTGCCACCCGTTCTCCGAGACGGACAACCCACACACCGCACCGAGCGACACCGAGACCCGCACCGGTGAGAAGCAGAGCCACGCCAGCACCGACCGCTGTCTCCGCACCGCTGCCCGACCGCCGACCGCCGCTTTCCGACTGGGAGACCCGCGAAGGTCAACCGATACCGATTGGCGATGCACGGCTGAAAAACCCTGAAAAGTGGCGATTGCAGCGCAGATAGCGATTAGCAGATTTTGACTCAAACGATTTCCCCTCACAGTCGTCTAACCCTGAAACGCAGCGAGACCTCGCTGCATGGTGAAAACTAATAGTCGAAAAGTGGCAGCACGCGCCAGACGCGGACTGCCATTTTTTTAGGGTTCAGTGGTTGATTAAGTGTAGATTTTGGGGTTGTGTGGTTTCCGAAGAAGGCGATTTGGGTCCGATACCGCAAACGGTGGTGTCGCCGCTCGAAAAGCCGCCGTCGAGAAACACTGCCCCTGTTGATTTTCAAACCGAAGGCGTTACGAACACGCCTGACGATACAGCGGACACACCGATGTCCGATGAAACCGAGGCGGATACGATAGATGAGACCGAGATGCTTGATATGGCGGATGCGTTCCTACCCGATGATGTTGTTTCAGCGGACGCACTCGATCCTTTATTTTTCCCGCCAATGGCGCGTATGCTATCGGGTACGCCAAGAAGCATATCTCTTATGCTGCAGGGGCTTCCAGACGCATCGGCATGATGAGGGAAATATACTCATCCTCGCTGACCGGCTTAATAAGAACAGGATTCAACTCGCCTGTAAATTCAATCGCCAAAGACTCGGTTTGAATGTGTGCCAACGCCTCTATCAACAAACGCGCATCAAAACCGATCCTCACATTTCCGGAGCCAGACTCTACTGGCACTGTCTCGTGTGCCTCTCCCAATTCGGGAGTTCTTGCGTAAACCCGAACCTGTTCGGTATCAATCTCTAAACAGATCGAATAGTTCTTTGGATTTGACAGCAGTGCCACACGCCGTGTTGCGCTCAAGATCTGGTCTCTTGAAACGACCGTTCGCCCCTCAGTGGATTCGGGAATAATCTTCTCATATTTCGGATACTCTCCCTCCACGAGCCGGGTTGTCAAAGTCGCATTGCCATCGGTAAAGAGGATTTGGTTTTCAAAAACGGAGACTTCCACCTCGCCAGCATCAGCAAAGGTCTTCGCGATCTCTCGAACCGCCTTGAGTGGGACAATGAATCCATTGGCTTCGCCGGATGCGTTAAGCGACTCGCAGTGTGTGAGCGCGAGACGTTTCCCATCAGTCGCAACGACTTCGGTCCTGTCCTGAAGGAGATTAAAGTAGAGCCCGTTTAGAAAATAGCGGACCTCCTCCGTAGATGCAGCAAATTCCGTTTTCTGGATGACATCAATCAACGTTTCTCCGCCGATCGACAAGGCTTCGCCTTCAACAGAAGGCAGCTGCGGGAACTCTTCATCCGGCATTCCGATAATCTTGTAAACACCATCGCCGCACGTAATTTCAACGCGGTCGTTTGCTGTCGTTACCAAGTCGATCGGTTTATCCACGGGCAATTCTTTGACAATATCGCCCAATTTCTTGGCGGAAACAGTAATTGCCCCGCCTTCTTTGACTTCTCCATCGACCTTCATTTTGATGCCGACTTCCAAATCTGTCGCCATACACTCAATCGTGCCATCCTCCGCTCGGATAAGAACGTTCGAGAGGATAGGTAAGGCATTCCGCCCACCGGCTACCCCTTGCAGGACCTGTAAGGCGTATAACAGGTCATCTTTTTGAAAAGTTAATTCCATCCCAAAATCTCCATATCAAGAATTGCTAATAGAATTTACGCTAATTTTTGTCTACCGCTAATACGGACAATGTGTACTGTAGTTAATAAAACTGTGTCTCTCCGTTTTAGTCGCACCAACCGAGAATTTTACAAGCGATGCCGACCGAATCTAATTTGGCAGAGCCATCCAGTTTTAGAGATCGTTCCTACAAGGAAGAGTTTTACGGAAAAAAATCGAAATTATCGGACAATTGAATGGCTCTGTCTAATTTGGACGAAAATCTTGACAAACGTCTCTATTTAGTATAACATATTCAGTGAATACAATAAAGAAAAAATTTTAGTAATCTTAACAAGTTTTTAAGACAAGTTCTACAACACCGCGTCCACTTTACAACCCAAGTTTCCTGACAAGATATACACCCGAACCGTTAGTTTTTATAGGTCCCAACCGAAGTGACAAGCAAACTAACCGGTATCGTTCTTCTCCTTAAAATATGCACACTACGGCTCCACACACCTCGCATGCAATCGCGAAACGCGCAGTACTGATTGGCACCATCCTTATCATTGGAAATAGTTACTGGATCGCTTACGTCGAGATGATTTGGCACACTGCGCATCTGACGACAGTCGCGATGTCCGTCAATGTCATGTTCGGCATTTTGGCGATGACACTGTTGAACATCGGTGTACGGCGTATCTTTCCACGGATCGCCTTGGAACCGCGCGACCTCCTCGTGGTATACAGTATGCTCGCTGTGGGGAGCGCGTTTTCAGGACACGATTGTATTCCGCGCCTGATGGGACTTATCCCCTATGCCTTCCGCTTCGCTACACCGGAAAACGATTGGGAGGCACTCCTCTTTCACCATCTCCCCGAATGGCTTGTCGTGAAACATCCGAAAACAGTCACCGATTTCTACGAAGGTGAGGTAAACTTCTTTACGGAAGGTTATGTACAGTACTGGATTGTACCGATCCTCTCTTGGTCAGCAGTAATCTTTCTGTTGATGCTCATCTTTCTCTGCTTGACTGCCCTGCTTCGCAAGCAGTGGATCGAAAATGAAAAACTCGCGTATCCGATTATCCAGATTCCATTAGAAATTACCACCAACCGCCATATCTTCAGGAATCGCTTGCTCTGGATCGGTTTCGGGATAGCTATGGGTATCAATCTACTCAATGGGCTGCAGTTCTTTTTTCCGGTACTTCCAGAGATTCCAGTCCGAAAGTACAATCTGAATATCTACTTTACACAGAAACCGTGGAACGCCATGGGCAGCATGCCCCTGCGGTTCCACCCATATCTGATCGGTTTCTCGTTCATTCTACCGTTGGATTTAGCCTTCTCGTGTGCCTTCTTCTACTTGATGAAGAAGGTCCAGCTGCTGGTTGGCAGTGCCGTCGGGATCGCCACGTTACAGGGTTACCCATTTTTGGGTGAACAGGGGGCAGGCGCGTTGTTGGCACTGCTCGCGATTGCGTGTTGGCATGCGCGAAAACACTTTGCATCCGTGCTGAGACAAGTGGTTCATCCGAATCGCAGGGAATCACAAACTGAAGCACTCTCATATCGGAGCGCGGTGATAACGCTTGGGATCTGCCTCTTACTTCTCGCTGTTTTCTGTATCCGTGGCGGGATGTCGCTGTGGGCATTCGCGATTTACATCAGTATCTATCTGATGATCGTCGTCGGATTAACTCGGATGCGAGCAGAACTGGGACCCCCGATACACGCTATCGGCTATCTTACGCCGCAGTATATGATGATCTCGCTACTCGGTACACGGCGTTTACGCCCAGGCAACCTAACGATGCTCTCGCTCATGAATTGGCTCAGCGGTGCGAGTTATGCCTCCTTCCGAACCCACCCGATGCCGGACCAGTTAGAGGCATTCAAACTTGCCGAGCGTACCGGTATCCGAAACCGAACGATGTTTGCCGTATTAGTTATCGCGAGTCTCGTCGGTATCCTATCAAGTCTGATTCTCTATCCTTACGCGATTTATAGTGAAGGGGTGGCTGCTGGTTCGGAGCAGATTCATGCGGGTGGCGCGGATACATATAACTTCCTTTCGTCATGGTTAGTGAACCCGAAACCAACGGATTGGCTCGCGACCTCGGTGTTAGGTTTAGCATTTGCGGGGAATTTGGGCATCATGTTCTTGCGCTCGCGTTTTGTGTGGTGTCCATTGCACCCAGCAGGATATGTTATCGGCGTCGCGCCAGGGACAACAGATGTGATCTGGTTTCCGCTGCTCCTTGCGATGGTAACGAAATGGCTCATTCTAAAACATGGCGGAATCAATGCCTATCGGAAAGCAGTACCCTTCTTCATCGGCCTGGTGTTAGGTGAAGCATTGATGGGGTGTTTTTGGCCCCTGTTGAGTCTTATACTCAGGTCGGCAGTGTATAGTTGGATTTAGCATTTCAACTGCTTGAGGCACTGCGACTTGATATATCAATTTTTTCTTGACATTCGGCAAATTCTATGCTAATATTTTATAAATATATTTTGCTTTTTTAAAGCACCTCGGGAGGTTTATATCCCTTAATTCTCCATTGGAAAAGACAGAAACTCACTTTTTTGAAGGAAACCGTTTTTTCGACAACGGAGAAAAACGAACAACGGGCCCGTAATAAAAAAATGATTGAAGTCAGAGAACTCACAAAATCCTATGGACCTACGGTTGCTGTCAACAAAGTCTCGTTCGAGGCACACGCCGGTGAAGTATTAGGTTTTCTCGGTCCCAACGGTGCCGGAAAGACGACTACAATGCGTATCCTCACCTGCTATCTCGCCGCCGACGCGGGCAGTGCTACTGTCGCAGGATACGATATATTTGAGGCATCCATTGAAGTCCGGAAACAGATTGGTTACCTCCCCGAAAGCGCACCGCTTTACACCGATATGGGGGTCCTTGAATATCTGAATTTCATGACCCAGGTGCGGCAGCTCCCTAAAAGCCAGCGGAAAGAGCGAATCCGTTCAGTTATTGATACCTGTGGACTTGAGGATGTCATCCAGAAAGACATCAGTGAACTCTCCAAAGGTTACCGCCAACGTTTAGGACTGGCACAAAGCCTCATTCACGATCCTCCCATCCTAATTTTAGATGAACCGACCTCCGGGTTAGATCCGAGCCAGATCATTGAGATTCGGAATCTGATTAGAGACATCGGGCAGGAGAAATTGGTGATCTTCAGCACACACATTTTGTCCGAAGTCTCTGCGACTTGTAGTCGCGTCCTGATCATTAACAATGGCGAGATTGTCGCGAACGGCACACCGGACGAACTCGCCAGTCAGGCAAAGGGCGAGGAAATTGTTCATATCGCCATCCGGGGCACCCAAGAAGCCGTTGAAGCCAAGCTGAATGAATTAGACTTTGTTTCGCAGTGGACACATGTCGAAACGGCGGACGGCATTGTGGGTTACCAGATCAACGCTGCACAAGATAGTAATGCCGCCGAGGCTCTCTTTCATGTGGTTGTGAAAAACGGGTGGAGTCTGACAGAACTCCGCCAAGAATCCGCAGATTTAGAAGATGTTTTCCTTAATTTGACAGATAAAGAACAGACACACGTCCAAAACCAACGATCCGCAGAACGGGCGGACGATAGTAATGACGCATCGTAAAAAACCATGACGAATATTACAGCAATTTTTAAAAAGGAATTCAGAAGTTATTTCAATTCACCTATCGCGTATATCTTCATCACATTTTTCCTCGGTCTCTCTTCATGGCTTTTCTTCCGTGGCTTTTTCTTCGGTAACCAAGCAGAAATGCGCGGCTTTTTTGGGTTAATGCCGTGGATTTTTCTATTTTTCATTCCTGCTGTTACCATGAAACTTTGGGCTGAAGAGAAAAAGATCGGTACAATAGAAATCTTGATGACGCTGCCAATTCGAGATTATGAGGTCGTTGTCGGGAAATTCTTGGCGAGTTTTGTGCTGCTTACCGTAACCGTCCTCCTCTCACTTGTTATCCCTTTTTCAGTCATGTACTTCGGGGACCCAGATGGCGGTACTATTTTTGCCGGATATATCGGACTCCTGCTAATGGGTGCGGCATATCTTGCGATAGGACTCTTCACCTCAACACTGACTGAGAATCAAATTATTGCCTTTATTTTGGGAATTTTCACCTGTTTTGTGTTGCTCATCATTGGTGAAGATATTGTGCTTTTCAATACCCCGGACTGGCTGTTCCCGATTTTCAGCTATCTTGGTCTCGGTGCACATTACAGTAGCATTCTACGGGGTGTGCTTGATTCTCGCGACATTATCTACTATCTGTCGCTGATCGGCTTTTTTCTTTATCTCAGCACATTGGCAGTTGAAAGCCGCAAATGGCGTTAGGAAAGGAGGTAAACTATTTTGGTTAATAAACGGATCACACACGGTGGCAACACCCTCGCCTTTGTAGCAATCATCCTCGGTATTCTCGTGTTGATTAATTTTCTATCAACACGCCGTTTTGTTCGGACTGATCTCACTGAGGACAAACGCTATACCATCTCGAAAGCAACCAAAGATGTGTTGCGAGCATTAGATGATATTGTTACAATCACTGTTTACTTCTCTACATCGCCAGCTGAAGTCGCGCAAGTCGGACGTAATGTGAGAGATATGCTCGACGAATACAAGGCATTCTCAAAAAATCTTCAGATCGATTTTGTGAACCCAGCAAACTTTGACGATGCCCAGAAACAGGAACTCCGTTTCAAGGGCATCCCCGAAGTGCAAATCAACGTTATGAAAAAAGACAAAGCGGAAATCGCTAACGTCTATATGGGTGTTTCAATCGGTTACAGCGGTAAAGAGGAGGCTTTGCCGGTTGTGCAATCAACAGCGAATCTTGAATATGACCTTACCTCCACTATCCTTAAAGTCACTACAAAAGAGGCAAAAACGGTCGGATTTTTGACGGGGCACGGTGAATTTGATATCAACGATCAAAACTATCAGCAGTTCCGCCAACTCTTGGATAAAAACGGAAAAGGACAATATAATGTCACCTCTGTCAGTCTGCAAGGTGGAACAGCGGTTGATGATACTGTCACGACGCTGGTCATCGCTGGCGCGAAGCAACCCTTGACAGAACGCGAGAAATATGAGCTTGACCAGTTTATCATGCGTGGTGGCAGAGCGATCTTCTTAGTTGATCCGATTCAGCTCCAACCGGGTACAATGCAAGCGACACCGCTGAGCACAGGACTCAATGACCTCTTGGAACATTACGGAGCCAAACTCGGTAATAATCTGCTTATTGATAGAAAATTCCACGACAACGCTCGGTTCCAACAAGGTTTTATGACAGTTTTTCAACCGTATCCGTATTTTGTCCAAATCAGAAAACCGAATTTCTCGGCAGAACACGCGGTTACGAACCAGTTAGAGACATTGACGTTACCTTGGACGAGTTCCTTAGAGATCATAACCAAAGAAGGCATCACAGCAACGACGTTAGCGAAAACAAGCGAATTCGGACAGACGCTTCAAGGTTATTATAACCTTATGCCGAATTTTCCGATCCCCGATACACAGACACAAGCCTATCCTGTCGCTATCGGATTGGAAGGAACATTCAAAAGTTTCTACGCCGATAAAGAGATCCCGCCAGCCGCAAGCGACAATGCTATGAGTGCAGAGGACGGCGAATCCGCCACCTCAGTACAAACAGACCCAGCACGAACCACTATAACCGAAAGTGCACAGACACAAATTGTTGTGGTAGGCAACGCACAATTTCTAACACAGATGCGCCCCGACGGTGTTAACTTTTTCTTAAACACTGTAGATTGGCTGACGCTTGGCGATGCTCTCATCGGTATTCGCTCACAAACGATCACAAATCGACCACTCCGCGATGCTTCTGAAATCGAGAAAAACCTAATTAAATATCTGTGTATTGCAGGTATCCCGCTGATAGTTATCATCTTCGGACTTCTGCGATATTTCTTAAAAAGTCGAGCCAAAAGGATGGTAGAAACCTTTAGCACGCGATCTATGAGTACGGATTAAGAACAGATAGAGGAGATTTTAACAGTAAAAAATGAAAACAAAACAACTTCTGATTTTAGGTGGCGTTTTTGTTTTGTTGCTACTCGTCGTCCTAATTTTTGAGAACCCGTTTGGGAAGAGCGAGCACGAAAAGAAAGTTGAGACAGCGACGCCCCTGTTTCCAGGTTTCAACAAAGAAGAGGTTGCGAAAATAGAAATCATCGCGATTGATGGAACGGCAACGCTCTCAAAACAAGACGGGACATGGATAGTCGCCTCAATGGACAACTACCCGGCGGATAGCGAAGGTATTGCCGAACTGCTGACCAAAGTCGGGGAATTCAAGAATACGCAGCGCGTCTCCAACAACCCGGAAAAACAGGCGGAATTCGAGGTGGATAATACCGGTGTCGAAGCGAAACTGATGGATGAAAACGATAAACTGTTGGCGCATCTGTTCGTCGGTAAAACAACCCCCGGCTTTCTGAGTAGTTACGTACGCCCAGCGGATTCCAACGATGTCTATGTCGCACAAGGCTACCTCCAATCCGTTTTTAACAAAGGCACGCGCACCTGGAAAGATCGGACCATCTTCGATTTTAGCAAGGGAAATGTTACCGAACTTAACATCTCTTCACCAGAGGAAATGGTCGAACTGCGTCTCGATGCAAACGGGACATGGCAGATGCTTAAACCTGAAACCGCTGCAGCCAATACAACTGAGGTTGACAACCTTCTTACAACCCTCAGCGGATTGAATACAGACGACTTCGCTGAAGCGACAAGCACGCTTTCCGATTACGGCTTAGATACACCACAGTCCGTTATAGCCGCTACGCTGAATGATGGCACAACGGCGACACTGTACATCGGAAAAGAGGAGGAGGGCAAACTTTACGTCAAACGCGACGACAAAGAGACCATCTTTAGACTCTTCAAATCAAATGTAGATAGGCTCATAAAAAAATCTGATACACTCAAAGCGGAGGATCCCGCGCCAGCAGTCGAGACCGAGTAGTGGACCTATCAGATATGGAAATCTCGGCACAGATACTGCATCAAAGGAGATTTATTATGGATAAATTTAAATGCTTGTGTTTAGGTTTTAGTTCGCTACTCGCCATAATCCTCACCGGATGTGATCCACAAATCATATCACCAATAGTTCCATCACCGGAGAGCAGGAGCATCCACGTTAACGGAAGCGGTTCGGTCACAGGTGAACCGGATATAGCAACGCTCTATTTAGGCGTGTCTGTTGAGAAAGCATCGGTCGAAGAAGCGCGCGAGATAGCCGCAAGCGCAATGACAGCAGTAATTGCGTCTCTGAAAGCCAACGACATCGCTGAAAACGATATTCAAACTGAGAATTTCAGTATCTACCCGCAGTACGACTATACGGATGAAGGACGCGTGCTCCGCGGCTACACGGTCAATAACACTGTCAGTGCTACGGCGCGAGAACTCGAAAGCCTCAGCGATATAATTGATGATGCCATTGGAGCCGGTGGAGACATTGTCGTTGTAAATTCGATCCAATTTATGATTGAGGACCCCACACCTTTACAATCACAAGCGCGTGCCTTAGCAGTGAAGAACGCCGAAGCGAAGGCGAAAACTTTAGCAGAAGCGAGTGGTGTTATCCTCGGAAAACCGATTACTATCACAGAGACGACGCGTACTGCGGGACCTCCGATTGCTTTTGCTGAGGCTGCTGAATTTGCTGCCGACGAGGCACGTAGCTCCACCCCTATCCAAGCTGGCGAACTCACCGTTACTATTAACGTCAGCATAGCTTACGAGATTGAATAGAGACTTCTCAACACTGTAGGAACAGGTTGCAAGCCTGTTCCTACCTCACCGAATCACAGGCACCAGACGCCATCCCTGTCCCTCCGTAAATTCTCGGACGCTCAAGCACCAAACGACAACCCGCTTCCCCTTCATGTTATCGCGCCGCCGATAAAGGTTCAAGCGGGACGGTGTTGCGCCGGAACCCCGAACCGCTACGACATCTACAGGAAACCCAAAATGCAGATCCCCTTTAATTATCTCTGAACACCCTCGCAAAATTGTATCGCCATTGAAGTGCAAAACTCATTCCGATTTTCCCATTTAGAGGACTAACGAGCAACCGGTTCCATTCATTCTCGTTTGGCAAGCGCGCGAAGTCTTTGTAATTCTCCACCACCCAATTATCCGCTGCATCAATGATTCCTAAAGTTATCGGTTGTGCTTTGGCTATCGAAAGTAGACTCTCAATCTCACGTTCCGGTATTGCGTCTTTATCTTTATGGGCACGCTGTTCATTTTTCTTTCTGAAGTCTATTCCTGCCTCAAGGACCAATTCTTGTATCCTATCTGCCTCTTGTATTGCATCAATGATGCGAAGCAAGTGCTTTGCTCGCCAATCGCTCTGATTGATGTACGCGAGAAATCGAAAAATCTTTTGTGTCCACGCTTCGTTTTGGACTATCAACCAATCCCGGTGTTTCCGCGCTATTGCAGTCAAAGCGAAATCCGCTAATTCCGTATTTAAGAAATAGTGCCATTGGATGACTTGAAGTTTCAATGGCGGATGCAATTTTCGCTTCTGATAGTCAGTCAACACAATGAGCGCATCGTATTCACTTCCAAGAAGTCTCTCGTACGCTGACACAAAAGGTTCACTGGTAGCGTAATTTTGAGAAGGTGCTTTTATACCCAAGTCGAGGTCTGGTATATCAACACCTCGTGCAGGGTTCAAGCGAAACTGAGGTATTTCAATGTCTTGCAAAATTACAGTCTCAAGAACAGCAACAAAAAGCATTTCAATAACGCTGCCAACTGTTTTTCCATCAAGATTGGGAAGTGTTTGTTGATCGCGAAGTTGTTCATACCAATGCGGTAAAGTCTCATCGCGTCCAACGCGCGATAGCACCGGATCAAGCCTTTCAAGGTTTACGCCTTGAAGAGCATGATTTAATTCAATCATAGTTTCCTCAAGCCTTTCTCGAAGCAAATTACGCAATTCCGCTTTTGTCAGCATAAATTATCGGCTCCTGAAACAGGTGGAGTTGTTGTCCTTTAACGTTTTCTAACGAGGTCACACGATTCTCTAAAATCTTATCAAGCACCCAACTTGCCAATACAGGCGGAACAGCGTTACCATATAAGGCATACTGATTATAGATGGAAACCGCAGAACAGTGATCATCAGGAAAACCTTGTAGACGCGCATATTCTATATTTGTTAAGCGACGATATCGATCTCCCACTTTGTAACGTTCATAATGTCGACTGGTAGCCGCTGTAAGTGTTGGTGCAATTCCATCAATACCAAATACTGTATACCCCATGCGAGCCCCTCTCTTCTGATTATAGAGGAGTTGAACACCATCAAGAAGTCTATTAATCCGCGTGCTTTCTTCTAAACGTTGGAGCGTACTCTCGGTAAAATCAAAGGTTGAGTCAACAGTAGATTGCAGAACGCTACGTAGTGTTACAGATGGCTTCGCTTCCGAGAAGTATTCCAAGTCACAGGCAAAAAAACGTTGACGAAATGCTAAACCCCAATTGGCAAATTTTCGGTGGTGCTTTTCAATCGCAACCCAGTTTGACATATCCGTGCCCCAACGAAAATCGCTTTCCAAACCATCACAAAGATCTTCTAAACTTGCAAGCCTGATTGTAGGATAATTATCCTTTACATCTAAAGAACCTAATATAAGCACACGCTCTCGGTTCTGTGCCAAACCGAAGTGTCTCGTATTGACTAAACGCCATTCAATATGATAACCGAGTTCTGTGAGTGCAGAAAGCACTGTTGCAAAATGGACCCCCTTTTCCATTAAAAGCAGACGTTTGACATTTTCTAAAATGAAATAGCGCGGACGATGTGTTCTTAAAACCTCCACAATAACAGAGAAGAGTAGTCCTCTTGGGTCGCGAAAACCCCTTTTTTGTCCAGCACTACTGAACGGTTGACAAGGAAAACCGGCAGTGAGCAGATCATGCGAAGGAATCTCATGTGTCAATTCCCGAATATCGCCTTGACGAATTTCAGCATCGCCAAATTGACTCCGATAGACTTGACAGGCTTTTGGACAAATATCATTTGCCCACAACGTCTGAAGACTTTTCTGGGCAGCAGCTAAACGAAATCCACCTATCCCTGCAAAGAGTTCAACTGTTGTCTTAATCGCTTCAGAAGCCATTCGCTATTTTCCTTATTGTGGATTCGATTCAAAAAGTGCTGCCTGTTTAGAAGCAGACAAGGCAGAAAGCGTAGATTCTCTCATTGGTAGAGCTTTCCCCAAATTGCTTCTAAATCCGGGGTACATACGTAAGTTTTATCCTGATTAAAAGGTGGATCGAGAAAGGAGAGGTCTACGCTTGCAGGAAAGTCGTTGCTATCCAGAGCAGTCGTGCAATTTTCATGGAGGACGATGCAGCTTTTTTTAGATGAATTGCCCATAGTGTTTACGCGTTTTTACAATTAGGGTGATTCCGGGGTATCTCCCTCTGAAGGCTTGCCCCACGGCTCATTCTCGAAATCCCGGACTGCAGCACCCAATTCACCCCAGAGATACTCGTCCCATAAATCCTCAGAAAGCATTTCAAGCTGCCGGTGCCGGATATAGTCTCGGAACTGCTCACCCTTCGGTTCATCTGATTCAAGAATTTGTGTCTCTTCTGCCATAATGTGTATCCTCTGAGAAAAAATGCCTTTCGCTGCATCTGCGAGTCTTAAATCCTGATTAATTTTCCAATGAGACGACCTGTATGATTGTCATTCTCAACGACGACCTTACCATTCACAAGGGTGTAGTCGTACCCCTGCGCTCGCTGCGTCCAACGTCCTGCCCCAACAGGTAAATCATAAACAAATTCAGGGATTTCCATGCGGAGGTTATCTGCATCAATCACATTGACATCGGCATAGTAGCCCGGCTTTAGGAGCCCGCGTTCAGGAATTCCGAAGGCTTCTGCGCCATCGGAAGTCAACCGCCGGACGGTCTCTTCAAGAGAGAATAACTGCCGTTCACCGTGCCAATATGTTAATGCGTGCGTTGAGAGGGAAGCATCACAGATTGCGTTGACATGCGCACCTGCGTCACCGAGACCGAGGAGGGTATCTCGGTAGCGTACAACTTCTTCAACATGTGAAAGGTTATGATTGTTTGTTGCGAAAGCGAAGAGTTGTCGTCCACCGGTTTCGCAGAACAATCGGACAATCGTCTCTATCGGACGTTCGTTGTTTTCCTTGGCAATATTGCGCAATAGATTTTCCGGTTTACGGACATACTCGCATTCCATCGGTCCAAAACGATATAGCATTTTACCGAGACGTTCATCACTCTCTGGAGAAACGTCCAGGAGCTTCGCACGCGTTTTTTCATCTTGAATCGCTGTGAGTCGCTCAGGATACGAGAGGCTGTATAACTCACGCCATGCACTGGCATCGCGAATCGGCATCCAATTGCAAAGTCCAACCATTACAGTGTTGACGCGGGAAGACACCATCGGCCGCGCTTGTGCGCCGTTAGCCCGTTCTTCATCAAGCCAGCCTAAATAAAGTGTCTGAATCGTCGGCACGGCTTCATGTGTGAATGCACTGAAGATGACAGGACATCCACCCTGCCGGTTTACCTCGGCGATGCGGTGAATCTCCTTTCGGGTCTCTGGATACTCTGTCGTCGGGTAATTTTCATATTCACCGAAGCCAGGTGCCCATTGGAAAACACCTTTGTTGTGCCTGCCTACGGCTTGCGCGAGTGCGACGAGTTCATCAAGATGTGCGAAAGTCCCAGGAATAGGAATGCCTTCAGAGGTTTTGTGAGTAAGGGTCCGAGAAGTGGAGAATCCGAGTGCGCCCGCTTCCATGGCTTCATCAATAGCAGCCTGCATCGTTTGCATCTCATCAGGGGTTGGGTTCCGGTCTCTTTCCAGGCTCTCTTCACCCATCGCGTGGTAACGGGTCGCTGCGTGCCCAATCATACCACAGACATTCACACCTTTTGGGCATGCGTCCAAGGCATCGTAGTACTCCCCAAAGGTCTCCCAATCCCAACAAAGACTCGACATGATACTTTCCGCAGGAATACCTTCAACGCTCTCAAGCACTTTCGCCAAAACCTTATGGTCGGTTTGCTTGACAGGTGCAAAGCTCACACCACAACTTCCAAGAACGAGCGTAGTGATACCGTGCCAACACGCAGGTGTGCCGAGCGGATCCCACATGAATTGCGCGTCCATGTGTGTATGGGTATCTATGAACCCCGGCGTGACGAGTCTACCGGTGGCATCAATCGTCTCGTAAGCGGCTTCAGACACATCACCTACAGTTGTGATCCGTTCACCGTTGATGGCAACATCGGCTTTGACACCCGGGTTACCCGTGCCATCAATGACGGTTCCGTTACGAATGATGAGATCATGCACTGTTTGTCTCCTTTGTCGGATGGAGGGACAGTCTGGTTCTATGCAATTTCAGATTAGACCGTATACTGCTTTAGCGTGTCGTCATCTAAATTCTCTAAAACATCTTTCGGGTCGTGCTGCTCGCCCTTCTCGAGTTCTTGTTCAGAGAATCCATGGTCTGCAATCACGTTTTCGGCAATATAGATAGGTACTTCGCAGCGCAACGCAAGTGCAATAGCATCACTGGGACGGCAATCTACTTCAATCGGCTTATCATTCACTTCCAAAGTGATGTGTGCATAGAACGTCCAACGGTTATTCAACTGTTCAACCGAGTGTACACACACATTTATGACCTTTGCCGCAAGCGTCTGAATCATATTTTTCAGCAAATCGTGTGTCATCGGGCGCGGGAGTTCTACATTTTCCAAATGCATCTGAATAGCTGCCGCCTCCGACTCGCCGATCCAAATTAGCAGTATCCGGTTTAGACTGTCCTCTTTCTCTTTCAGGACTACGATTGGCGCGCCTGTCCCCCGATCAATAGAGAGAAAATGAACTTTAACTTCAGTCTTCGTCTGTTTCTCAGTATCCATTTGTGCATCCTTTCATACGCCCAGCGTTTAAGGCACCGTCGCTTGGTGCCCCCGCCAGTATCTATTCAAAAGAGAAGGTGGGGATGTAGGGGTTGGGTAACCCAACCCCTACTCACCTTCACAAAAAATGTCAATTAATCGGCATCAGGTGAATCATCTGAACTGACTTGCGCATCCACCGCCAATCCGGCATCAGGTGAACCATCTGAACTGACTTGCGCATCCACCGCCAATCCGGAAGCGTAATCCCGAACAGTCCGGGCAATCTTTTCGGTGTCTAAACCGCTGAATCCAACAATCTCCTTGAGCAAGGGCACGGCTGCCCCAGCGTTGACAATCGAACTGAGAACCCGGTTCATACCGCCGCCACCATTGCCGTTTCCGAGGTCAAGTACCCGGATGCTTTCAATGCGTTCTGCGGGTTTCATCAATTCGCCTGTCACCTCAGGGAGTGATTCCACGAGTGCCAATATAGCATCACTCACGAGAACTTTTGAATCCGCCTGATTCTTCGCAGCAATAGAGGCCTCTTCACCATCAGCCTTCGCTTTCGCTTCAACGAGCAGTGCCTCTGCAAGAATTCTCTGTGCCTGCGCCTCAAGTTCAGCGGCTTCAAGGGCTGCCTTGGCGGCTTCTATAACAGCGTATGCCTCTGCATCCGCATTGCGTTCTTTGGCAATCCGTTCCTCATCGGCTTCTTGCTCCGCACGGATCAGTTCGATTTTGCTTTGACGTTCCGCTTCCTCAATAGCTTCGGCTGTTGAAACAGCTGCTTCGGCTCTCGCCTTTTGTGCACTCACCTCCAAGAGTTCAGTGAGTGCCGCCTCACGTTCCTTCTCTTTGATTGAAACCTGGACTGCGTTTTCGGCCTGCGCCTCTTTTTCCTCGCGATCTTTCTCAACGAGAACGATTCTACTCGCGATGCTTGTTTCCTCTACAGCGCGTTCCTGCTCAATCTTGGCAGTTTCGACAGAAAGATTACGCTCGATTTCTGCTTCTTGAACCGTTTGTTCTTGTTGCACACGTGCAATTTCGATTGCCTGCTTTTGTGCAATTTCTGTCTCTTCGACTTGGCGTTCCTGTTCAATCCGAGCGGTCTCTAACCGCTGCTTCTGCATAATCTCCGAGGACTTGACCGCCTCTTCCTGTTTGATGCGCGCTTCTTCAACAGCCTGCTGTTGCTCAAGTTTGTGCGCTTCAACCTCGCGTTCCTGTTCTGCCTTGTTCGTAGCGATGGCTTTCCGTTGCTCTTCTTGTGCAAACTCAAGCCGTCTCTCAACCTCTAACCCTTCCGTTTCCGTCTCCTCCTCGCGCTGCTTAATCTCAAGTTCGGCTTTGAGACGATCCTCTTCACGCTTCACCTTGTTTTCGTGCTCAATCCGAGCCGTTTGCGTCTGCTTATCTTCAACCTCTTGCTTGATCGTCTGAATTGCCACAACATCAAAACGGTTATTCTCGTCAAGCGCATCAAGCGGGGTCTGGTCAAGATTCGTGACAGCAACGCTTTCTAATTTAAAGCCGTTTTGCTCAAGATCATCGCGACAGGCTTCCTGAACTTGGTCAGAAAATTCTTGGCGTTTTTCGTGCAGTTCTTGGAGGGCCATAGTTGCAGCGACACTTCGTAGGACCCCGACAAGTTTCCCTTCAAGGAGTTTATTAACTGCTTCCGGGGTTAGGGTTTTATCACCGAGACTTGCGACAGCTTTGAGGACATCTTGTTCGTTTGGTTCAATCTTGACATAGAATTGCGCCTCTATATCAACCCGTAAACTGTCTTTTGTAATCAGCGCGCCTTGTCCTGTACGTTCAACAGGTAACTGGAGCGTATTTAAGGAAATGAGTTGGTGCGTGTTGGTAATTGGGTTAATAAGGGTCCCACCAAAGACGACGCGTTTTTTGCGTCCACCAGAGATGACTAACGCCGCATCCGCGGGTGCCTTTTTATAGAACGAACGATAGACTAACAGAAAAATAACGATCAGCGCAACAACACTGCCGATAATGGTGACAAACATACTGGGATTCATATTTCATTTCTCCTTATGGCGTTTAACTTCGTTTCTGAGATAGCGGGGTATATATAGTATATCTTCTTTAACATCGGGAACCACACCCAAACCCAAATTCGTTCAATTCAGCAGACAAATCTTCAAAAAACGCTGAATTGACGCTAATCTACTTCACTCTTTCTCACGTCAAAGATCCGCTTTGTGCGATCATAGTTTACGAGAATCACAGTATCTCCCTTGACAGGAGTGGCTTCATCGGATTTAGCACGGCAACTGACCGTTAACTCCGGACCCTCTGGAACTTGGACACGAGCTGTCCCAAAAGTTGTGGTAATTTGTCCACTAATAACGCGTCCACTTAAACCGAGGAGGTGTACATCGCTGATGGCTCTCTCACTTTCAGGGAATAGTTTTGAAAGGGCGAGAGATATATAGCGCGTACAGACAAAACAACAGAAAAGAGCAATCACACACGATATCCAAACCCACCCGGGTCTTTCTGGAACATTAAGGAATGCGTTGGCAATAAGTCCAGCAACACCCCATGTCCCAAATAGCGACATCAGCACAACCATCAACGGGACTCTCCCAACATTCAGGAACCCAAATACGTCGCCGAAAGAGAAACCCTGCCCGCCCGCATCTACAGCCACATCCGCATCGGCATCTATATCAGCATCCACGTCTACATCGGCATCTATATCCACATCGGCATCTATATCTACATCCGCGTCTATATCTACATCCGCATCTACATCGGCATCGGCATCCGCATCACCGAAGTCCACTGCTCCCATAGCAAGTCGAAAGAGCGCAAATATGAACACAATAGTTAACGGTGCCGTAAACCAGACATTATACGAGGCAAGGAAATAAGTCAGGAATTCTTTCATGGTTTTCTTCTACTTTGCAATCTGATCTGTAATGTAGATGTAGGCACATCGTGCTGAACGGAAGTTGATATTATCGATCCAATGGACATTACGCAGAACGCTAATTTCAAGTCTCGCTTGTCTAAGTAGCCTATGTTTGAACTGGCGGACCAATTTCACATCACGAATCTCGGTGAACAACAGATTACACCGGATATTCGCATAAGAAACGGCGAGGCTGCCTATATACCGTTCATCTAAAACCAGCACCCGCCGCGTCGTGATAAAAACGAAATCCGGACGCAGCAAATCTGAACGCCCGAGGAGGCACAAACAGACATCTTCATCCTCGCCTATATGCGCTCGCACAGTTTTTTGAATACGAGGTGGCATGTTCGTAAATTCAGCCATGTTATTTCGCGACCAAATCTATTGTCGGCAAGAACAGAATCAGTTGTGGGAATGGAGGTGGCGGGAATCGAACCCGCGTCCGAAGGCATTTCAACAGAGGCTACTACATGCTTATCACAGGTTTTAAGGTTCGCCTATAAGCCTCCCCTGTGCAGGATTCAGAATAGACTATCTCAAAAGTGGTTCGCGGCACGCCCCTTGAGAATGAGCGAGCGGCTAGCCCGTATTACGACGCTTTAACTTCCCTGACGGGCAGCAGGTCGGTCAAGCGTAGCCGCGTTTAGGCAGCTAGTGCTAATTCTTCATCAGCAATTATAAGTGTTCCGCCTATTTAACGAGGCCTGCGGAGACCTCGGCATGCAACCTATATCTCATTTACCTTCGTCGAAACCTTGACACCCCCAAAATAGTAGTCAGTGGTCAGCCATCAGCAGTCAGCAAGAGAATTTTGTGGTAGTGACGTATATTCTTGATCCCACACATCAACGGCTAAAAAGGTGGTGTAGCAACATTACCTGAAACCGATAACCGTTCTGCGATTGATGGTTTTTCAGAACGTTGTTAATTGTATGATCGGATTTCATTTGCGGTTGCTTCACGTTCAATCTTATCGCGTTTATCGTAAAGCCGCTTACCCATTGCAACAGCCAATTCTACCTTCACTCTACCGTTGCTGAAATACGCGCGCGTCGGAACGATCGTCATCCCCTTTGAACGGATTGACCGTTCAAGTTTCGTGATCTCTCGGCGATTTAGCAGGAGTTTGCGCTTGCGTTTTGGTTCATGGTTAGCGATATTTCCGTGTTCATACGGACCGATGTGCGCATCAATCAGAAATACCTCGCCGTCAGTTACTTGTGCGTAACTGTCTGTTAGGTTAAGCCGTCCTGCGCGAATCGCCTTCACTTCAGTGCCTTGCAAAACGACACCCGCTTCATACCGGTCACGTAAGTGATAGTCATATCGCGCTTTGCGATTAAGGGTAATCATTGGGGTTGCAGAATCTTTGGCACTTTTCATGGTGATTTTAAGTATACCATAGTATTAATGTACATGCAAGAAAAAACTGTTGGTTGTTAGTCGCCAGCAGTCAGTACTCAGTTATCAGTTGCAACGAGGATTCGCCTAAAACGTTGACCTAAACAGATTCCTGTGGAAAAAATTGAAGTTTTTTCTTAAAACGGGATTTTAGTTGAAAACTGAAAGTATATCTGATAAACTATATCATAGATACCGCGTTGTTGGAAGTGCCAAGCACGGTACTTCGATTGCGCTCCAAAACTGAGAAAGGGGTCTTTTGATGCCAGAACTTTACGACACACGTGCACCGAATCCACCTTCACGTGCGATCTTGGTAGGTGTAAAACTACGAAATATGCTGATGGACGAAACAGAAGAATCGCTGCAAGAACTTCAACAACTCGCAGAGACTGCCGGCATTGAAGTCGTCTGTAAGACAATTCAACCGCGTAACATGCCAAATCCGACGTATTTTATCGGCGAAGGAAAGGTTGAAGAACTCAAACCGCTTACCGAAGAACTCAACGCGGACGCAATCATCTTTGACGAAGAACTGTCGCCAGGACAAAACCGGAACCTTGAGCAGGCACTTGATGTTGCTACAATTGACCGGACGGGGCTTATCCTTCAGGTTTTCGCGCAACGCGCACTGACTAAAGAGGCACGGTTACAAGTAGCCTTGGCACAACTCGAATACGCACTTCCACGCCTCACTCGGATGTGGACGCACCTTTCACGACTCGCGACAGGCGGTGGCGGTGGTAGACACCTCCGGGGCCCCGGTGAAACACAACTCGAAATGGACAGACGCTGGGTGCGTCGGAACATTGGACAGGTTAGAAAGGCACTTCAAGCCGTTGAAAAGCAGCGCACTGTCCAACGCAGAAACCGCTCCGAAAAAGTCAAAGTTTCTCTCGTCGGCTATACCAATGCCGGAAAATCGACACTTTTCAACCGTTTGACTGGTGAGAGTGTCTTGGTTGAAGATAAACTGTTCGCAACCTTAGATTCAACCACACGAAAGGTGAATTTGCCACAAAAACAGCAAATCCTCCTCAGCGACACTGTCGGATTCATCAAGAAACTCCCACACCAGTTAGTCGCAGCATTCAAGGCAACACTCGAAGAGGTAACGGAAGCCGACCTGCTACTTCACGTTATTGATGTAAGTCATCCAGAAGCAGAAGCACAGATCGCCGCCGTAAACGAAGTCCTTGACGAATTGGATGCTACGGAGATTCCAACGCTTATGGTTTTCAATAAAACTGACCGGCTTAAAACCGAAAACGACCTACACCTGCTACAGTGCCAACATCCAGATGCGTTTCCAATCTCCGCGCAACGCGGCGATGGCGTTGAGACATTAATGGATACACTATCAAAGCGGTTTGCTGAACTCGGTACGAACCTCTCCTTCAGTATTCCATACACAGAAGGAAAAACCCTCGATTTACTCTATAAACACGGCACCGTGCTTAACACAGAATACACAGACGAAGCCATTCACGTTGAGGCACGCCTGCCGAACCGTTACCTCAAATCGGTCTCCGAATTTTTGGTCTCTTCTGAAGGATAGCAGATAAGATGCGATGGCTTGACCAGACTGACATCGGACACGACCTGCAAATCTGCCCGGACTGCGACAGGGCATACGAGGTGCTTGATCAGTTTTTGGGCAGCCCGTCGTCAGAACAATCGCACAACTGGATTGATGCCGTGTTCAACGATATGTATTATGTCGCGATTCGGTGTCCGCAATGCCTCGAAACCCGACACCTCTGTATACAATCTCTAACGGCTACACAGTTTCATAACGAAAAGGAAAAGCAATGAAGATAGGTGTTACCCAAATTATACTTGGAGGCATGTCGTTAGACGATACGCTCTCCCTCTGCCAAGATGCCGGATACGATGCCGTTGAACTCACATTCGGTGAAGGAAAAGATACCGACATCAATATGAGCGACACGGAACTTGGCGGCATCGCAGCGAAGTGTGAGACGGCAGGTATCGAAATTGGGAGTATCACAGCAGGTTACGCCGACCGTGGTAACCTTCTCAGTTTGGATGCAACGCAGCGCGAAAAAGGGGCGGTCTCTCTCGCCCGTGGTTTGGAAGTCGCAGGCGCACTCGGTGTCGGCGGGATTCTACTGCACCCCGGTCAACTCACCGCTGAGGGGACATACCAAGAAGTTTGGGATAACCTCGTCGGTATCCTGAAAGACTTAGCCCCTTCAGCAGAAGCACACAAGGTTGCAATCGGGCTTGAAAACGTCTGGAACAAATTCCTGCTCAGTCCTAAAGAGATGCGCGATATTGTAGATGAGATAGATAGCGAATGGGTAGGCACCTATCTTGATACCGCAAACATGATGGCTTACGGTTACCCGGAGCACTGGATCCGTGAACTCGCACACCGCATCAAACGGGTCCATTTCAAAGATTTCGCCCGCGGTGCACACCAGTTCGTTAATCTCTTAGATGGCGATACGGACTGGAAAGCAGTCATGGAAGCGTTTCGGGCAATCGGTTACGACGGTTACGTCATCCATGAAGTGGGTGGTGACAGGGCAGCTCAGATTGACCTTGCACAACGGATGCGTAAAATCGTTTCGATGTAACCACGAAAAGAGAAGGCGATGGCTTTACGAGAAACCATCGCCTGATGCCGGAGGTCGGACTCGAACCGACATGGACCTAGGGCCCGCGGGATTTTGAGTCCCGTGCGTCTACCAATTTCACCACTCCGGCTCTGCTCAGCAACATATATTATAGCACACTCTCAGCAAAAGGTCAAATTTTTATAGTTTTCAGACTGAAAACTGACAACTAAAAAACCATGGCGAACCAACAACGAAACCTTGCCTCCGACAGCATATTCCAACGCTTCTTGACGAGCGTGATCGCACTCCTTAGCCAATTGCGTGAAAGGGAAACATGGCGAACCTTATGGCATTGGGTGCTTTGGCGCACGATACCCAAACGCCGCCGTATTCTTAGGCGCATACAAGAACTCCAACCGCTTCACCCAAACGCCCCGCCTGAAATGCGTGCGCTTAGGGATGAAGTCTTCGCAAAAAGCTGCTTAGAACTGAAACGTCCAGAACAAGAGCAGATTCTCTTGGATACGCTGGCACATACCGATCAACCGCTCGGATTTGAACAAATCTTTTTTGCGGCTATCTATCCCGCCTTACTCAAACGCGATATGGTGACAAGCCCAATTACGACTGAAGCCGCGCACCGGCTTGACGTAGAAATCGGTTATCTTGGACACAATGAAGACTATTTTTTCTGGGTTTTTGAGATTGATGGCACAAAACGCCTCACACTAAACACGCCGCTCAATCCGAGAATGGAGACGCGGGAGGATAAACGCTATGTCGTCTATTCACTCGGAAGTAATGGACTTGTGGATACAGACTTTGCCGAATACGCTGAGCAGTGGCTGCTCGATTCACCCCGTTTGACAATTGCACTCCCGCTGCTCGCTGCAGCTTACGCTGATCAGTGGATCCTCAACGCGCGCCTCTATCTGTCACACATCCTCACAGATCTGAAAAAGCGGAATTATCAGATCACAGCAGTGACAATACCTGATTTTGAACGGGCGCGGTTGTCACTTTTACGCCGCCTCTCCCTGGACCGGCTAAGAAAACGTCAACTTCTGTCCGAACGCCGAAATCGGTGAGGTAGATACCGGGTTCAATTGAGAAACAGATGCCAGAGATTAAGGCACGTGCATCACGCGTCTCTAAGTTATCTAAATTTACGCCGTTTCCGTGGATAACAGTGCCGATGTTGTGTCCAGTCCGGTGAATAAAGAATTGTCCGTATCCCTTTTCAGTGATATATCCACGGACACAATCATCGACTTCATAACCGTGAATAGGTTCATCGACCGCCCATTTTTCCCGGATGAACCGTATCGCTCTATCCCGCGCTTCCTTGACAATATCGAAGATTTCAACGTATCGGGGTGGAACGGTTTCCCCGGCATAAGCCACCCATGTCGTATCCGCAAAAACCGCGTCTGACTCCTTCTGCTTCGCCCACAAATCAATCAAGATGAAATCACCTGTTTTAATCGCTTGGGTATCCGTTGCAGTGGGTGCATAATGCGGGTCGCTGCTCTTTGCATTCACAGCAACTATGGGTGGATGGTCTGTAACAAGGTCCATCGCATCAAACTGTCCGAGAATCTCTTGCTGAACATCATATTCGGTAATCGCTTTTCCATCACGCAGCTGCGAACCGATCCACGTGAAGGCGTAATCTTTCGCTTGCAATACCAAGT
>JAPOZO010000019.1 GCA_026706025.1 Candidatus Poribacteria bacterium | reverse complement strand
TGATCTTGAGTCTATCTGCTGCATTATCATCCAAAGGAACATAAGCAGAAATACCGTTCTCAAACTCAATAGCAAAACGTGCCAATAGCTGTCCAGTTTCAGGATCAACAGTACTGCGCTCTACTACGCTGCCTTGTACACTCACTTGACACATCTGTCTAACGAGTGCTTCCTCCTGCCATTCAAAAGATTTTATGACCGTTCGGATCCGCTTGACAGCATCGGCATGTGGTATATCGGCAATTTCTATTGCATGCTGTAAAGCTTTGGCAAAGTTTCCTAAGGCACTCCCCTGCCAGCGGATACTCCACTCCTCCAACAGTTTTTCTGGCATCTTGCATTCAAAGAATAACTTATGCGCTTGTATTCTGCCGATGATGCCAAGTCTCTCTGTCTCGTCCACCTGCTTAAAAATTTTTTCAACCAACTCCGCGTATTGTGGATTGAAAAACAGTTCGGGAATAGCCAATATCTGTGCTTTAGTGTGTTGCAATGCTGCCGGTTGTGATAAATATCCGCATCTTTGGCACTCGGTATAGACTGGACAGTGTGGGCAGATACTCTCACTCGGATTTCCTCCCTTTTTCTCAAGTGCCTCACATCGCTCCGGATCCTCACAAACATTACCTCGTTGAAACGGAGTTGCCATCCGCACGCCAGCAGGTATTTCTTTTACCTGCTCCCATTGGTGCATCCGAGTCTTCCAGCGTGTGAATGATGATATGTTTCGACTTTGATAGTGCTGCTCTGCTTTTTCGGCTAAGTTGGCAACTGGCACATTTAAACAAGTTGCCCAATCATCAAGGAGATACGACGCTGCTTCGTGGTTTCCGCCGTCTGTTCTGGTAACAAGCCCGAGAATACGAGCAGTTCCATCAAAAATATTTTCTGTTTGGACAGCATTGCTTTCAGATGTTTGATAAGGCTCTTGGGTATATTCAGATTTGTGTAGTACGGCAGGTGGACGTTTAACTGCCAAGGGACTTAACATCCCGTCTCGCACGGCGAGCATTTCATCGGACACAAATATTCCGGGCCCAGGTGCTGGTGGTAGAATGCCAGTATCGTCCCAGACCTCTGTAATTGGCGTGGCTTCCGTGGGGAGTTCGGCAGTCGGTGTAGATGCGCGAACCCAGACGATGTTGTCGCTCTCCCAGAGCAGGACGTATTCATCGTCAACAGGACGACCGAGTTGCCTCCAATGATGGCAACCGTTCTCTTGTCGGACATAAGAAAAATCATGCTGTATAAACGCCTCTTTTGCGAGATCAAGGTTATTTGAACCGAGCGATAGTGGCGCGTTGGCGACAACCTGGTCCTGTTTGATTTTGTAATCCCCGGGTTGGTGGAGTTCAGCGCGAAGGGCATCAATCGGGGCAAGAAGCACCTCCTTGGCAACTACAGGTGGATCTAAGAGATTCCCAAGGAGTATCTCGTAGCGTGCATCCCAGGGCGTATATTCATCTTCTCCGAAAATTTCGAGATAGATGTTTCGCTGATGTGGATTTCCTGGGGTCGGGGTGTGCTTATAGATATACTGCTTCTCGCTCTCAGTATTTGGGTGAAGGTACTCCGGTACTCTGCAAGAAAAGCGCAATCCGCCGGACTTTGAGAGCGTCAACAGCGGGTTTGGTACTGCATTAACAAGTGCATCAACATAGGCAAGAACAGCATCTGGGGCGGCACATAAGGCTTCGTATTTAAAATTGAAGTCGTGCCATCGTGCGCCATCCTGTTCAGACGGGACCCCAGTATATACTTGAATTCCGTACGATACGTGCCACCGCCTTATTCCCCAGTCTTTTGCCCCTTGGCATCTTGAGAACCGTTTACCTCCAAAATTCCGTGGACCGCGATCGTTATCAGGGCCGCGCCCGTTCGGCATAAATGAGATGTTCGCCTGTTCTAAATCAGCGAGTAGCACAGGGCACCTCTGTGCACAATAGACTGTGATTTGGTAGGGATAACTGCCTGTATTGTACAACGAAGGCATTACCACTGTCTTCCGTTGTCGTAACGGCTTCTCGTGCCGTTCATGGCAACGTTCAATAATATTTTTTAAATTCATAAGAAAAAATACAGATATTAAAACCTGGGGCTCTGCCAGATTCCAGACCTCCCGTTCAATATAACATAATATAATATAGCACAACAAAATTAATAATATATATTAACACAAATTTTTTATTCAGTCAAATTTTTAAGCTAAGACAAGTCAACAATAATAAGGTTTTTTGGATGTAACCACAACAGGACATAATTGTTAAATTATTAAAAAAATATAACAAATTGGCTTGATATTACTTTCGGTGATTTAACTATAAGTTATATCACAAAGAGAGTATGACTGCAATTTTCGGCTTGACAACTATCGAAAAATTTGCTAAAATGGTTTGTTCGATATGGCGGGGAATGTTTGGGAATGGTGCGCGGATTGGTACAGCGTAACTCACTATACCGAAGCGGCAGATGTAGAGCAGCTACGCCGGAACCCAAAGGGACCCGACACCGGTGAGCGACGCGTTCTGTGCGGTAGAATATACACTCCGCAATGCCGAACGCGTGAGTGATTTTCCAGACAGTAGTCTGAATGTCGTCGGTTTTCGATGTGCGATGGATGCGCCATAGAGGTGTTTGTTAGTAGTTTTTGATGAATAGTTCTTTCCCTCTTGCGGCACTTTCCTTCCGATAATTATTCATTCCATATTGCAGTGTCCATTCCTGAAGCTCAGCAAAATTGAAGAGTTCCCTGATAACAGGCGAGTCGTCGTAGGTAATCAGCCATTTGTGTGGACACTTCTTCATATTTTCGGCGAATCGTGCATGATCAAACGTGGCATGCAGCTCACCTCTCACTCCATATAGTTTCGACTCAGTTGCTTTCCAATAGGGCGGGTCCAGGAAGATAAATACATCGTCACCGTCTTGGAAAAGCGCGTCGGTGTAATCTCCATTTGTAATTTTGACTCTGGAAAGATAAGGTGAGATGTTTTTGACGCGTTCAATCGACGACTCCGTGAAACGTTTCTCGTAAGCGGCCTGTGAATACCCCCCAGAATCCACGACACCGGAAAAAGTAATGCGATTGAGGACGAAGAAACGCACTGCGCGTTGAAACTCACAGAGCATGTCTCGATTTTGATTTAGTTGATCTTTTGCCTGTGTTAGTTCTTCAAACAAGGTGCGCCCGTTTGTAGTAGTCGCGTGCGTATCTGTTAAGGCTTCAACCAAATTTGGGGCATTGTCTCTTGTCTGTTTCCAGAAGCAGTAGAGGTCGTAGTTGAGGTCATTAATCCAGTAGGATTTGATACGATTTTGAAAGAGGCTACGGATTGCAAAAAAAACAGAACCGCCGCCGACAAAAGGTTCCCGAAATTCGGATATATTTACTGGAATAAGCGGCAGAATCTGTTTTAGTGCTCTGGATTTACCACCTGGGTATCGTAATGGGCTTTTCGCTAATTTACGCATGGTGACCGATTATCCATATTTCTAACCTGCTACTTAAAGTATAACATGCTTCGCTTTAATTTTCTAATACTCATCTTCTCATTATCCTAATTTTCTGCTTGACTTCTGGCTGGACATCTCTTAAAATGGGCATAGCCAAACTTGAATAGAGAGGAAGATAAAACTATGCCACAAGATTCAAATCAACCGAATGTCATTGTCTTTTTCACTGACCAGCAGCGATGGGATACGTCCGGCTTGCACGGGAATCCGCTTGACCTGACCCCCAACTTCGACCGTATGGCACAGCGCGGCACACATGTCCATCGTTCCTTTACGTGTCAGCCTGTCTGTGGTCCTGCGCGCTCATGCCTCCAAACGGGGTTATATGCGACTCGGACGGGATGCTTCCGAAACGGTATTCCATTGTCTCCGAACCTCAAGACGCTTGCACACCATTTTGGCGAGGCAGGCTACGCCACCGGATACATCGGTAAGTGGCACCTCTATAGTGGTGGTACGGGACCGGGACCTGTGCCAGCGGAGCACCGCGGTGGGTATGACTACTGGTTAGCATCCAATGTTCTTGAGTTCACCTCCGATGCGTATCAGACAACACTTTACGATAACGACAACAACCCCGTTGATCTCCCCGGCTATCGTGTGGACGCGCTCACCGATGCAGTAATACGCTACGTTGACCGGCATAAGACCGATCCATTTTACCTCTTTACGTCATACATTGAGCCGCACCACCAAAACCACTTGGACGATTATCCGCCGCCGGATGGGTATCGGGAGCGGTATACGGGGAAATGGATACCACCGGATCTCGCCGCGCTTGGTGGCTCGACACACCAGCATTTAGGTGGTTATTACGGTATGGTGAAAAGGTTGGACGAAGCACTCGGGAGACTTTTAGATGCGCTCAAGAGCCTCCATTTGCTTGATAACACGATTATTCTTTTTACCTCTGACCATGGGTGCCATTTCAAAACCCGTAATGGTGAATATAAACGTTCATGTCATGAAAGTTCTATCCGTGTGCCGACTGCGTTCCATGGCGGCGATTTCATTGGTGGTGGACAACTCCAAGAACTCGTCAGTCTCGTTGATCTTCCACCGACGCTCCTCGATGCAGCAGGTTTGGAAGTGCCAACTGAGATGCAAGGTAAATCTATCATGCCGTTGGTACGCGGCGAAACGGATGGCTGGCCAGAAGAGGTCTTCGTCCAAATTAGCGAGGCACAGGTCGGACGTGCTATTCGGACGCAACGTTGGAAATACGGTGTTGATGCCCCAAATAAGAGCGGTGGCAAAGATGCAGGATCAGACCGGTATGTGGAGCAATACCTCTACGACCTGCAGGCAGACCCGTACGAATTGAAGAATCTCGTCGGGTTGCGATCGCATGAACCTGTTACAGAAGTGATGAGAGAACGTCTTATTCGGCGGATGCTGGAGGTAGGTGAAGAGGCACCAACGATTGAGCAAGCACCAACACAAAGGGGCGGACAACGCAGTGTTTCGGAGGCAGAAGCAAGAAACTAAATGGTTTGCTTACCTTGCTTATTTGCTCACCCTGCTTAATTAGGACTTACACAAATTGAACGGAGAATCGGTATATTTTCCTGAAAACGCTTCACAGTGAGTGTATTTCGTTGTATTTAAAACCCCCTAAATCCCCCTTATCAGGGGGACTTTAAGAGGGAATGCGCAAGTCCTATTAATTTAAAAATATGTTTAGTTAGCTCGGAAACCCGTTTTCGACAACGGAAAAAACCGAGCAGAAAGGCCCATAATTAAAAAAATGAAGATTACAGATGTCAAAACCTTGGTCATGGGGACCAGTTGGCGGAACTTAACCTTCGTCAAAGTCGAAACCGATGAAGGGTTGACCGGTGTCAGTGAGGTGCGAATGAATAACCGCACCGATGCGCTTGTTGCTTATATTGATGGTGCGAAGAAGCGGCATGTCATTGGCAGCGATCCATTTAATACAGAAGATCTCTATCAGAGACTCTTTCGAGATGACTACGGTCGCGCTGGTGAAATCGTGGCAACCGGCATCAGCGTTATTGAAATCGCGTGCTGGGATATTATCGGCAAGGCGTTGAATCAACCGGTCTACCGGTTACTCGGTGGTGCCTGTCGCGATCAGATTAAGGCATACGCCAACGGTTGGTATCGCGTGGAACGCTCCACTGACGAATTTCATGCTGCAGCGAAAAGGGTGCTTGAAAAAGGTTACCGAGCGCTGAAGTTTGATCCGTTCGGTGCAGGCTACTATGAACTTTCTTACGAAGAAAAGTTGAAGTCTGTTGGACTCGTTGAAGCGGTGCGTGACGCTGTCGGGCCCGATGTCGAAATTCTTGTTGAGATGCACGGTAGATTTAGCCCGTATACAGCGATAGAAATTGCTGCGGAATTGGAACAGTTCCAACCGAGTTGGGTCGAGGAGCCTGTGCCGCCTGATAATATTGCAGCCCTCGCAAAAGCGGCTGACAAAATCAACCTGCCCGTTGCTACGGGTGAGCGACTTCACAATAAGTATGAGTACCGTGAGTTGATTAACCTACAAGCAGCGGATATACTGCAACCGGATATTACGCAGACAGGAGGCTTCTTAGAAACTAAGAAAATCGCAGCGATGGGGGACATGTGCTATATGACTGTTGCCCCGCATAACGTCGGGGGCCCTGTCTCCACAGCGACCGCTTTGCACTTCGCTGCTTGCACCACAAACTTCAAGATTCAGGAGCATTTCAATGATTTTTCTGAGGCGTGGGTTAAAGAGGCAGCGACGGGATGCCCCGAAGTGATTGATGGTTACTTTAGTCTGCCTGATGGACCTGGACTCGGTATGGAACTAAATGAGGAACTTATCGCCGAACACCCTTATCGCGAAGGTTCATTCAACCTCTGGGAAGATGACTGGCACAAACGCGAGTATTAATAGGAGCATATTCAGAAACAGATGAGTTTTCATTATAAAAACGGGTATCTCTACTGCGAAAAGTTGAGAGTTAAAGACATTCAAGAAGAGGTGCCCTACAGCCCATTTTATCTCTACAGTCTGGCACAGTTAGAGGCGAACTATGCCGCATATCAGAAAGCACTTGAGGGGATGGACTCAATTATCGGTTACGCGATTAAGGCGAATAACAACCTCACGCTACTCAAACGTCTCAGCGCACTCGGTAGTGGTGCAGTCCTCGTCAGCGGAAACGAATTGCGGATGTCGCTTGCGGCGGGATTCGATTTGAGACGGACAATTCTAAACGGCAACGGTAAGACGCTGGAGGAACTTAGTCTCGCCGTTGAACACGGTGTGCTGATTAACATTGACAGCGAATTTGATTTGGCACACATCCAGCAGACAGCAAAGGAACTCAATAAAGCTGCCAATGTGCTTATCCGCATCAATCCGGATGTGGATCCAGAGGTGCATCCGTATGTCTCCACTGGTATGAAAAACTCCAAATTTGGCATTCGTAATGAACGGCTTGATTGGTTTTTAGACGAAATTCGTAAAGATGATTTACTAAATTTAGTCGGTGTTCATTGCCATCTGGGTTCAACGATTAAGAAGGTGCGGATCTTCCGAGATGCGACTGAAATTATGCTTGCCTTTATGCGTGCTATTCAAACGGAAGGTTTCTCTTTACGCTATCTGAACATTGGCGGTGGTTTAGGCATAGACTACGAACGGACAGGTGAGGAGATTCCGACACCCTCCGACCTCATCGATTCCATCCGTGACCTACTATCTGAGGACATCACACTTATTATCGAACCGGGTCGTTCCCTTGTCGGTAATGCCTCTGTTTTTGTGAATCGCGTCACTGGTGTGAAGACCAACGGTAACAAGCATTTCATCGTCACCGACGGTAGCATGTCAGAACTCATCCGTCCAAGTCTCTACGATACCTACCAACATATCCAGTTTATTGAACCGATTGATGGGGCAGTTGAAACGTACGATGTCGTCGGTCCCGTTTGTGAATCCGCAGATTTCTTGGGCAAAGCACGCTCACTCCCGACCCCTCATGAGGGTGCTGGACTTGTTGTTTGCGACGCGGGTGCTTACTGCCACGCGATGAGTTCTAACTACAACATGAAGATGCGTCCCCCGGAATATCTCGTTGATGGTGATAACTTTACCTGCATTCGTCGTGTTGAGACATTAGACGATTATCTGCGGTTATTTGAACTATAACATCCATTATAAGATTGTGATAGCCCTTGAACCCGACAATCACAATGCCCATTTCGGGCGTGGTAGAGCATATTATCATCTCGGTTATACTATTTTGGCGAAATCAGATTGGGAAAATGCTTTAAAACTCGCGAAAGAAGCGAACCATGTGGCCGCAAAAACTTATGAAGGGGCTCTGCACGAACTCAAGGAAAAACGACGATGAGGTCCAAAGCGTATCGTATAGTCCGGATGGAAACTATCGCAAGTGGCAGTTATGATGGCACCGTGCTGTTATGTGGCCATGGCTGAGATGGCCGAGAGTTGAATTTTAAGTCCCACGGCAAGAAATTTGTTACATTTTAGTCGTGAGTAGTTGATGATTTTGGACTTGCGAAAATGTCAGTTAATCCGTTACAATAGGATATGGATCAAGAGATAACAACCCCAAGAAACGTTCAGTGGATTGGTGATTCACAAGAAAGGTTACAGGCTTTTCCGGAGTCGGTGCGTAAGGATATTGGACACGCCTTGTATCGTGTGCAGATAGGCGAGACTCCGCCGTCGGCAAAACCGATGAAAGGTATAGAATCTGGGGTGTTTGAACTTGTTGATACCTACGCTACGGATACTTATCGAGTCGTTTACACGGTTAAGATTGGCCGAAGCATGTATGTACTGCACTGTTTTCAAAAGAAATCAAAACGTGGAATTAGGACCCCAAAGAAGGATACTGACTTGATTAAACGAAGATTAAGACGAACTAAGGAGATGGAGAAAGAATTATGAGCAGTAACATTAAGGTTGAAGAAGGCAGCGGGAATATCTTCAAGGATTTGGGTTTTTCTGATGAGGTCTCGGAGAAAGAACTCCTAAAAGCGCAGTTGGGAGCTGAGATTTTCCGCATTCTGAAGGAACGTAAGTTAACTCAGATAGAAGCGGCGAAACTACTTGGCATTAAACAGGCTGAAGTTTCTCGCCTTAAAGCCGCTAAACTTTCTGACTACAGTGTTGAGCGATTAATGAGGTTTCTTAATCAGTTGAATCGCGATATTGAGATTCGGATTATTCCTTCAGAAGATAGAGAAGGACAGCAGCGGGTGATTGCTGTTTAGTTCAAGATATGCTTCAATCATAACCTAAGTTGCCACCTATGTAGTACAAACTTTCAATTTGTGTCATAAGGGCACAAACTACCTATGTTTTGTCCAATAGGACCAACATTTCATATTGTTGGAAAAGTG